>JAFGTI010000052.1 GCA_016934175.1 Acholeplasmataceae bacterium
ATATTGAAAAACAAATGCTACTATATCCGGTATTAGATATTAGGCAGAAAACTAAATCAATGGAAGCATATTATGATGCGCCTATGTGGAATGCAAACTTAAATAAAAGTATGTGGGAGCTCTATTTGAAAAATGGAGATTATGGTATGCTATCTTATGCATCTCCTTCATTAGCTGATCTTCATGATATGCCTGAAACATATATTGAAACAGCCGATTATGATTGTCTAAGAGATGAAGGAATCGCTTATGGGAAAAAATTGAGAGATGCTGGTGTCAAAGTCATAGAACATGATACAAAAAATACAGTTCATGGCTATGATGCAGTATTCTTTAGTCGATTAGTCAAAAATTTAATGAAGCAAAGAATTTCTTTTTTGAGAGGTGGAAATCATGAAAAAAATAAAAATGGAATCGTGGGATAGATTACAAATTTATTCATTTTTCAAGGATATTGATGAACCTAGATATATGATAACGGTTGATATTGATGTTACAAAGTTTTTAAAATTCGTTAAAGAAAACCATTTATCATTTTATTTGTCATTTGTCTTTTTAATTATGAATGAGATGAATAAAATTAAAAATTTTAGGTATAGAATTATTAATCATGAAGTTTTTCAATTTGAAAAAACTCACCCATCGTTTACTGATTCAATTAAAGGTACTGAATTGTTTAAGATGGTAACGTGTAATCTAGAGTCTGACATGTTTCAATTTGTTGAAAAAGCTAAACAAAAATCACTTGATCAAGGAAGTACGTTCGTTGATTTAGCATCTGAAGATAGATTTGATGTGGTCTATATCACATCCTTTCCATGGGCGAAATACTCACAAGTGACTCATGCGCATCATATAGATAAAGAATTTTCTATTCCAAAACTTGTTTGGGGAAAATTCGAAAATGAAAATGGCAAAATTATGATGCCTTTTTCAATAGAAGTGCATCATGGATTAGTCGATGGACTTCATGTGGGGAAACTCATTCAAAATTTACAAAATACATTAAATTCATATTAAAAAAGGCTTCAGCCTTTTTTATTTATCATATACTCAACAGATTGTTTTAATAGAAGTGCAAGACCTTCTTTTTCTTTATCATAATATGCTTTAAACCGTTCATCCTTCAAGTAAATATTAACTAAATCAAGATGTGCTTTAGCATCGTACCCCCCCCAAGCCATGGTTATCCAGTTTTGATGCATTCTCGCAACATCATCCATCGCTCTTGATTGATAATCGAGGTTCAAATCTGAAGCTCGTTTCAATTGTTCATTGATTTTTTTACCCAACTTCATGAAATCGGAGAATTCTTTTTCACTCATTTTGCTAAATGATTGTTTTGATTGTATATATGCTTCGCTTCCCCATGTATCGATAGCCTCATCTTGATAAAGAAAATCATTTTCGTTTAATTTTTGTTCTTTGAATCCTTTGAATCTATCAACATCTTTCATATCAATATGCTCCTCAACTGATTTGATAGTTTGTTTCAAATTGATGATTAAGCTTTGAATTTGTAATTCTTTATCTTCCATTTTTTGAAGTTGTGTTTTAAGTGTATGAAGTTCATTAGTGGATGTTTTATCTATAAGTTTCTTAATAATTTTTAAATCTATATCTAAGGATTTATAAAACATTATCTTTTGAAGTTGATAAATCTGATTTTTTTCATAGATTCTAGAACCTGATTGGCTTAACCTAGCTGGTTTAAATAAATTGATTTGATCATAGTATCTTAATGTTCTTGTGCTAATATTTGCTAAATCTGCTAATTCTGTGATTGTATATGACCCCATTTTATCACCTCTATATGCTTATTATATACCTTTACGTAACGTCAATGTCAAATGATTTTATATCCAAATATATTATTATAAAATTATATGATATTATCATATACAACTTAAATTGTGTATGTTATAATGTTCATGTAAGCGCTTTTAAAAAATTGAAGGGAGAATAATATGAGCGATTTCAATCATTTCGAGTATATGGAAAAACATCGGTACGAGCAAGTCGTATATTTTTATGACAAAACAACAGGTTTAAAAGGAATTACGTGTATTCACAATACAACGTTGGGGCCAGCCCTTGGTGGCACTAGACTTTGGAAATACGAAAGTGAAGACGACGCAATCCTAGATTGCCTTAGACTTGCAAGAGGTATGACTTATAAAGCAGCAGCAGCTGGTTTAAATCTTGGTGGGGGAAAAACAGTTCTTATAGGTGATGCTGATGTTGTTAAAGGAGAAGGCTATTTCAGAGCTTTAGGACGTTATGTTCAAAGTTTGAATGGACGTTATATTACAGCTGAAGATGTCAACACGAGTACTAAAGATATGGATTATGTCAGTATGGAAACAGATTATGTAGTGGGATTAGAAGGTAAATCGGGTAATCCTTCACCAATGACTTCACTTGGTGCATTCCACGGTATTCGTGCAGCACTTCATTATAAGTTTGGTGATGAAGATATTTCTAAATACTCATTTGCAGTACAAGGCGCAGGACAAACAGGTTATTATTTAATAAAAAAACTTGTTGAAATGAAAGCAAAGAAAATTTACTTTGCTGAGATTAATGAAAAACATATTAAACGATTGAAGAAAGAACATCCAGATGTTATTTGTGTTGATCCTAAAGATATTTATGGACTAGATGTTGATGTATTTTCACCTTGTGCTCTTGGAGCATCGTTGAATGATGAAACTATACCTCAAATCAAAGCTAAGGTTATTGCAGGAACTGCAAATAATGTATTATTAGATGAAGATATTCATGGCAACATGATTAAAAATATGGGCATTTTATATGCACCAGATTTTGTAATCAATGCTGGTGGTTTAATTAATGTTTATCATGAACTAAAGGAATATAATATTGGTCGTGCAACTAGAGATATTGAAAAAATATATGATCGTTTATTAGAAATTTTTTCAATTGCTGATAAAGAAAATATTAATACACAACTCGCAGCTAAAGTGTTTGCTAAAAAACGTATTGAAACAATCAATAATATTCAAGATAATTATATAAAAAGATAGGGAGTGATGTTGTGAAAATAGGAAAATTAACATTTGATGATGAATCATGTAAAGGTTGCGAATTATGCGTTTCCTTTTGCCCTGTAGATATTCTTTCTTTGGATAAAGACCGAATAAATTCAAGTGGATATCATCTGATAACAGTAAGTGATATGGATAAATGTATCGCATGTGCGAACTGTGCAATTGTATGCCCTGATTCAGTCATTAAAGTGGAGGTGTTTGAGCGTGAGTAAAGTTTTAATGAAAGGTAACGAAGCTATAGCAAGAGCTGCAATTGCTGCTGGATGTGATGCATTCTTTGGGTACCCAATTACACCTCAAAATGAGATTCCAGAATATTTATCAAAGCTCATGAAAGAGCATGGAAGAATTTTTGTTCAAGCTGAATCAGAAGTTGCAGCTATTAATATGGTTTATGGAGCAGCTGGTGCAGGAGCAAGAGTCATGACTTCCTCTTCATCGGTTGGTATTGCACTTAAACAAGAAGGCATCAGTTATATTGCTGGTTCTGAGTTACCATGTGTGATTGTATCTGTGATGAGAGCAGGTCCTGGTTTGGGTGGTATTCAACCATCACAAGGTGATTATTTCCAAGCTACTCGTGGTGGAGGTAATGGTGATTATCATGTGATTGTTTTAGCACCGGAATCTATTCAAGAAACTGTTGATCTCATGAAGCAAGCGTTTGATATTGCTGATACTTATCGTAATCCTGTTATGATTCTCGCAGATGGTTTAATTGGTCAAATGATGGAATCAGTTGATATGGATAAACCAATCAAAAAACGCCACATAAAGCCAAAGACATATATTTCTAATGGTACAGATTATCATGAAGGTAGAAATATTATTAATAGTTTAGGATTAGATCCAGTTTATCTTGAACAACACAACATAGCTCTTCAAAATAAGTATAAAGAAGTGATTAAACACGAAGTGCAATATGAAATGTATAATATGGATCATGCGGAATATGTAATAGTTGCATATGGAACTGTTGCAAGAATCGCTAGATCAGCTATTGATGCACTTAAAGAAAAAAATATACATGTTGGTATGATACGTCCTATTTCATTATGGCCATATCCTAAAAAGGCATTTGATTTGATTCCTAAATCAGTAAAAGGATTATTAGTCGTTGAGATGAGTATGGGTCAAATGTTAGATGATGTTTTGATTTCTAATAAAGGTAGATTTAGAGTAGGTTTTTACGGGCGTGCTGGTGGCATGGTTCCCGAACCTGAAGAAATTGTCGAAGCTATTCTTCATTTCGATGAAAAGGTGGTGGACTAAATGATTAAGTATGAACGTACGAAAGGTCTAACTGAACTTAAAACGCATTATTGCCCAGGATGTACTCATGGGATATTACATAAACTAGTTGCTGAAGTTTTAGAAGAATTAGGTGTACTAGGAAAAACTGTAGGTATAGCTTCTGTTGGATGCTCAGTTTTTAGTTATGATTATATTAATACAGATTTTCAACAAGTTCCTCATGGTAGAGCTTGTGCAGTTGCTACTGGAATTAAACGTGTGCTTCCTGATCGTGTTGTCTTTACTTATCAAGGTGATGGCGATTTAGCATCTATTGGTTTGGCAGAAACAATGCATGCAGCAAATCGTGGAGAAAATATTACTGTTATTATGGCTAATAATGCAACTTATGGAATGACTGGTGGCCAAATGGCACCGACAACACTTATCGGTCAGAAAACAACAACTTCACAAGAGGGAAGAAATATAATGCAACATGGTAGTCCAATGAAGATTTCAGAAATTTTTTCTCAAATCGAGGGTGCTGCATACATAGAACGTACCTCACTTCATGATATTGGGAATATCAGAAAAACAAAGAAAGCAATTAAAAAAGCTTTTACTTATCAAATGGAAAACAAAGGTTTTACACTGATTGAAGTGATTTCAACTTGTCCCGTCAATTGGAAAATGAAGCCAAGAGATGCGATGGATTGGTCAAAAGAACATATGTTACCTATATTCCCACTTGGTGTCTATAAGGATGTGATGAAGCCATGATACGTACAATACGTGTTGCTGGATTTGGTGGTCAAGGTGTGATGCTAACAGGTCAACTTTTAGCTCATGCAGCAAATAAACAAGGATTATATAGTCTTTGGGTTCCAACCTATGGTCCTGAAACAAGAGGTGGTACAGCCAATTGTTCAATCACAATTAGTGATCAGCCAATTTATTCTCCTGTTTTTCAGAATTCTGATGATTTGCTCATTTTCAATGAACCATCATTAGCTAAATTTGGTGAAAAAATTAAAAAGGGTGGAAATTTATTCTATAACTCATCTCTAATTAAAGAGGATTTGTCAAAAAAAGGATTCAATGCTTATCCAGTTCCAATGAGTGAACTTGCTATTTCTCTTGATAAGCCTCAAGTAGCTAATATGGTGATGTTAGGTGCATATTTAAAGAAAGTAGAAATCTTTAAAGAAGAAGTCATCTTGGAATCATTAAAATCACTTTTGGGTGAAAGTAAAGTAGGTATGTTGCCAATCAATCAGAAGGCAATTACTTTAGGATTTGAATCTATATAAATAAACTAAGATCCAATCGATTACTTGATTGGATTTTTTTTATGCCACCTAATTTTAAAACATATTAAAAAAATAAATCAACTCATGCTATAATAATTTTAAGTACAAAAAACATAAGAAGGTAAAGGTGAAAAGATGAAACTAGATTATAAGAAGACATTTTATATTGGATTAGCTTTCTTTATTATTACAATATTTTGGCAGACCTATGATTCGATTATCACAAAAATTTTAATTGATAAATTCGGTTTAAATCAAACTTGGTCAGGTGTTGTAATGGCACTTGATAATGTGCTAGCTTTATTCATGCTACCTTTATTTGGTGCACTTTCTGATAAATCAAACCGGAAACGTGGTAGAAGAACACCATATGTTATTGTAGGTACCATTGTTGCAGCATTTGCATTTATGGGATTATCTTATATGGATAATGTTCAAACTGCTCGTATCAATGAGACAATCATAATTGACAAGTATGAAATCATTAATGATACAACAGTTGATCGTCAAGAATTAGTCTATTGGGATACGATTATCACTGATATGTCAACTGAAAGACAAAGTGCTCTATCGAGTGAAAAAATTGATCAATCGACTTATGATAAATGGGAAAAAAATGTTTTAAACAAAATGAATGTTCTAATTGATGGTGCTGGAACCGAACTAAAAGTCAGTGAACTTTCAGCTATTGATGGATTATATACAGTCTATTTAAGTAATCTAGCTTGGGAAGTCACAGCTCAAAATCCATTCAACTTTATCTTATTTATTGTGGTTTTGTTCATTGCCTTAGTCTTTATGTCAATCTTTAGATCCCCAGCAGTATCATTAATGCCCGATGTTACAATGAAACCTTTAAGAAGTAAAGCAAATGCTGTCATTAATTTGATGGGAGCTGCTGCTGGTGTGTCATCACTTATCATCTTAACTGTTTACGGACTTGGTGGGAAGTCATATGTAAATTACTCGATGGCTTTCATTACTGTAGGGATTATAATGTTAGTAATTTTAGGCGTGTTTCTATGGAAAGTTAAAGAACCAAAATTAGTTGAACAAAGAGTTGCTGATGATGAAACTTGGGGAATAACTGAAGAAGAAGATGAAATTGAAGATGCTCATGATTTATCAAGAGAAAAGAAAATTTCACTTTACTTAATCTTATTCTCTGTATTCTTGTGGTTTATGGGATATAATGCCGTCATGACAAAAGTCTCATTTTATGCTCCAAGTGTGCTTCAATTATCATCATTTACTTTACCTCTATTAATTGCAAATGTCACAGCAATTATTGCGTTTATCCCAATTGGTATATTATCAACAAAATTTGGTAGAAGAAAAACAATTTTATTTGGTATTGTATTATTAGCAATTTGTTTTGGATCAGTTTTCTTCCTCAGCAAAGATACTGAATGGATCATGTATATTGTGTTTGGCTTAACTGGAATTGGATGGGCAACAATCAATGTCAATAGTTATCCAATGGTTGTTGAATTAGCAAAAGGATCAAATGTCGGTAGATATACTGGTTATTATTATTCTTTTTCTATGGCAGCACAAATTGTTACACCAATTCTATCAGGATTTTTAATGGATAAGATCAATCCAGTTATTTTATTCCCATATGCAACCTTATTTGTTTTGTCATCATTTATTACAATGTATTTTACAAAACATGGAGATTCAAAAGCTGAAAAGAAGACCATTCTTGAAAGTTTTGATGTAGATATGGATTAATCTAGAATAAGAAAAAAAGCACTCTTTGGGTGCTTATTTTTTAGGTTCAAAAAATTCAAAAACCGTATTATGATAATGGGATTTTATGCAATCAAATTCATCCTGATTTCTAGCGGCAT
>JAFGTI010000053.1 GCA_016934175.1 Acholeplasmataceae bacterium
ATATCAGCGAAAGATACGGTAATACCTGCCACTGTTGAATACTTAAACCCGAGATCTTTTAATCTGTCTAACATCTTAGATGTTTCACTAATTTGTAAATCCTTAAATACTTGAGCAATAATTTGAGATAAGAATTTTTTCTTAAATGGTCCTGGAGAAGCCATGGTGTGCATTGCTTCTTTTGGATTAACTCCTTTTTTAAGGAAATACTTCATTGGTGTATAATTTTCCAAATTATTTAAGCTAGGTTCATTCAAGTAAGGGAAAGTTGGGGGTAATATTCTATTAAAGATTAATTTACCTAATGTTGTCACTAAATACATATGTTTTTGTTCTTCGCTAAACTTTTGATTAATTGATTTTGGATCAATAATAATTCTTGTATGGAGTCCAATTTCTTGATGCTGATAAGCAAGATAAGCTTCATCAAAGTGTGAATAGAAATGTCCTTCATTACGATGTTTAAGATCATGTTCTTTTTGTCTTTCATCAACACGATAACCTTCGTATACACGATCAAATCTTTCTTCAAGAGTCAAATAGTAATTTCCAAGAACCATATCTTGTGAAGGTGTAACAACAGGCTTACCATCTTTAGGATTTAAGATGTTGTTTGAGGCTAACATCAATAATCTAGCTTCAGCTTGAGCTTCATTGGATAATGGGACATGAACAGCCATTTGGTCTCCATCAAAATCAGCGTTAAACGCTGGTGTTACTAGAGGGTGTAAACGAATAGCTTTACCATCAATAAGTTTAGGTTCGAATGCTTGAATACCAAGTCTATGAAGTGTAGGAGCACGGTTTAATAAGACTGGGTGTTCTTTAACAACCTTTTCTAAAGCTGCCCAAACATCATCATCCATTCTTTCGTACTTACTATTTGCATTTTTCTTGGAATTTGCATCATTACCTGTTAATTTTTGTAATTCTCTTAGTACAAATGGCTTAAATAAAATAATTGCCATTTCTCTTGGAATACCACATTGATACATTTCCAAGTCTGGTCCAACAATGATAACTGAACGACCTGAATAGTCAACACGTTTGCCAAGTAGATTTTGTCTGAAACGTCCTTGTTTACCACGTAACATATCTGAAAGTGATTTTAAGTGTCTGTTTCTTTCAACAGCAGCTTTTTTACCACGTTTTGCATTATCGAATAATGCATCAACAGCTTCTTGTAACATACGTTTTTCATTTTTTGTAATCAAGCGTGGTGCCATTTGTTCTTTTTGTTTTTTCAAACGATTATTACGGTTTAAGATACGACGGTACAAATCATTTAAGTCTGTTGTAGCAAATCTACCGCCATCAAGAGCAACCATGGGTCTTAAATCTGGTGGGATGACTGGAATTACATCCATAACCATCCATTCAGGTTTATTATCGGAGTTGTTGAATGCTTCAACAACTTCAAGACGTTTAATGATGCGATCTCTTTTCTGTTTAGAACTTGTTTTAAGTTTTTTACGTAAAGATTTAACTTCTTTATCCAAATCAAGTTCTTGTAGTAATTTTTTAACTGCTTCAGCACCAGTAAGTGCAGTAAATCTACTTCCGTACTCTTCAGTCAATGCACTATAATCTTGTTCAGATAAAATTTGTTTTTTAGCAAGTGGCGCTGTACCAGCATCAGTAACAATATATGATGCATGGTAAACAACTTCTTCTAATTGCTTCGCTTTAATCCCCAAAAGGATTGCTAAGCGTGAAGGTGAATTCTTTAAATACCAAGTATGAACAACAGGAGCTTCTAGCTCAATATGTCCCATACGTTCTCTACGAACCTTGGATTCAGTGATTTCAATTCCACATTTTTGACAAATTTGTCCTTTATTACCACTTTGTTTTTTACCACAAGCACATTGATAATCTCTTGTAGGTCCAAAAATACGTTCACAGAACAATCCACCTTCTTCAGGTTTTGATGTTCTATAATTAATTGTTTCATGAGTCTTGACTTCGCCATATGACCATTGTCTAATTTCATCTGGTGAAGCCAGACGAATCTTTAAATGACTATAAGTACGGCTACCATAACCTTTTCTAATCGGTGCTATATGACGATGGATGCGTTCAGATAAATCGATATCAAGGATATCTTCTACGATTTCTTCATCAGCAACTTCGACAATAGCTTCATGAACGTGTTCTTTTAAGTGATCAAATCCATAAAGTTCTAATATACTATTAATTTCTTGACGCAAAATAGCGTCATCTTCAAATAAATGATAAAGTGTGTGACGATCAAAATCTAAGAATTCTTTTAAATCTTCGATATGTGCTTTTCTTAAAATTTCAACACTTTCTTCACTTATATTTAAATTATCAAGATTTCTTGGTAAAGCATAACGACGTAGAATCGTTTTAATTTCTTCAAAAGAATCACCAAGCAACATATTAAGTTCTTTTAGGTTAAATGTATTGAAATCCTCAAGTTGATCAATACCCGAAAGTTTAAGGGCTTTTAAAGCATCTTCAGATAATTTAAGTGATTCGACATGCAGCGTTAATTTTTCTTTAGCCATCAACGAAACCCTCCTCTAAATTTGCTTGGATTGTTATCTACAAGTGATTTTTCAGCTTCATTTTCACCTGTAGTAGCATCTATTAATTCAACATATAAACCAAGAGCTTGTAATTCTCTCGTAAGTACTCTAAATGATTCAGGTATACTTGCTTGCGGAATAGGCTTATCATGTGTAATTGCACTATAGACCTTATTTCTACCAAGCATGTCATCTGATTTAACCGTTAACATTTCTTGAAGTGTATGTGCTGCACCATATGCATATAGTGCCCAAACTTCCATTTCCCCGAATCTCTGACCACCATTTTGAGCTTTACCACCCATAGGTTGTTGAGTTACAAGAGTATATGGTCCAACACTTCTAGCATGAAGTTTGTCGTCGACCATGTGTGAAAGTTTAATCATATACATGACGCCTACAGAAATTCTATTTTGATAAGGTTCTCCAGTGCGGCCATCATATAAAACACGTTTTCCATCTTTTTCAATACCGCCTTCAGCCATAATTTTAATTAAGTCAGCATCATCAACACCATCAAAAACTGGCGTAGCGATTTTAACGTTTAAGTTTTTAGCTGCGATACCTAAATGAATTTCTAGAATCTGTCCAATATTCATACGTGATGGGACTCCAAGCGGATTTAACATGATATCAACAGGTGTGCCATCTTCCATATAAGGCATATCTTCTCTTGGTAAAATCTTAGAAATAACGCCTTTATTACCATGACGTCCCGCCATTTTGTCCCCTTCAGATATTTTTCTCTTTTTGGCAACATATACGCGAATAGATTCATTAACACCACTTGGTAGTGCATCTCCATTTTTCTTCGAGAAGTATTGAATTGATTGAACGACTCCACCACCACCATGTGGTACACGGAGAGATGAATCTCTATATTCTCTTGATTTTTCACCAATAACTGCATGAATTAACTTTTCAGATGGGCTTGGTTCAAATACACCTTTTGGTGTAATTTTACCAACAAGGATATCGCCTTCTCTAACTTCAGAACCGGCAATAATAATCCCGCGTTCATCAAGATTTTTCAAGGCTTCTAAACCGGCATTTGGAACTTCACGAGTGATTTCTTCGCGTCCTGAGCCTGTTTTTAATTCTCTTGTTTCTATCTCATATTCATCGATATGAATCGATGTATAAACATCTTCTTTTACTAAATCTTCACTCATGATGATGGCATCTTCATAGTTATAGCCTTCCCATGTCATGAATGCAACAGTAACATTTCTACCTAATGCAAGTTCGCCTTTATCAGTTGACGGACCATCAGCAAGAATGTCACCCTTTTCAATATATTCTCCAGTTTCAACAATTGGACGTTGTAAAATACAAGTGTCCTGATTGGATCTAAAGAAGCGAATAAGATTAAACGTTTTGCTATTACCCATCCCATAGTCACTTAACGTTTTTGCCATTTCAAAAGTATAAGGTTTGTTTGGATCATATAAAACATTATTTCCAACCATAATCTTTTGTTCTGGTTCTGGTGTAAT
>JAFGTI010000054.1 GCA_016934175.1 Acholeplasmataceae bacterium
AGCAATAGTTTTGATTATACAAGCTCATCACTTGAAATTTGGGTAAATGATCTAAGTTATATCGTTTATATTTTGTCATCCGATTATCTATATTTATTTTCTAAAATTAATGTTTTAGAATAACCCTTTAAGAACTTATAAAAAAAATGCTAGTTATTTAAAGCTAACTAGCATTTTTTAGTTAATTTATATTTTCGAGATTATTAGCACGATAAAATCTTCTTCGATCGTTTTCATTGAGGATTTTCTTCCTTAACCTGATATCGGTCGGAGTAATTTCAACCAATTCATCACTTTCAATAAGCTCTAGAGCTTCCTCCATTGTGAATTTAAGCGAGTCTAACAATTTAATAGCTTCATCTGAACTACTAGATCTTGTATTCGTTAAATGTTTATTTTTACAAGGATTAACAACTAAATCATTACTTCGTGAATTAAAACCAACAATCATGCCTTCATAAACTTCAACGCTTGGATCAACAATCATTCTTCCTCGCTCTGAAAGGTTAAATAAACTGTAAGCCATCGTTTTACCACGCTCCTTGGCTATGAAAACACCGTTCCTGCGGCTTTCAATCTCACCAGCATAAGGCTTATAAGAGTCAAATGATTTGATCATTGTTCCTTGCCCTCGGGTCGTGTTGATAAACTCACTACGATAACCAATTAAACCTCTTGTAGGAATAATATATTCAAGAGTAGTATAACCGTTTTCAGTTGACATTGTATTCATAACGCCTTTTCTTGAATTAAATTGAGGAATGATACTACCAACAAATTCATTAGGTATATTTACAATTACTTTTTCAAAAACTTCATGAGCAACACCATTAATTTCTCTGATAATAACTTCTGGTTTTGAAACACTCAATTCAAAACCTTCTCTACGCATACTTTCTAGAAGAATGGAAAGATGCAATTCTCCCCGACCATTAACCTTGTAGCCTTCGAGGTTCTCTAACTCTTCAACTTCTAAACCAACATTAGTTTCTAATTCTTTCATTAATCTAGCTCTAATTTGTCTTGATGTTACTAGCTTGCCACTCTGACCTACAAAAGGTGAATCATTAACTAAAACATTCATGGAAAGCGTGGGTTTTTCGATAGCTATCATTGGCATTGGCTCAACATTAAATTCATCACATAATGTTTCGCCGATTGATATATGTGATATGCCACTGAAAATAACAATGTCTCCAGCATAAGCTACTGGTTTTTCAACTTTACTTAATCCTTCATTGACGAATAATTTTGTTACTTTGACATTAACTATACTTTTATCTCTTTTACTAAGTTTATAATTTTTACCACTTACAATACTTCCTCTTGTAACTCTACCAACACCTAATCGACCTAAGTAATCATCATATGCTAAAGATGAAACTTGCAACTTTAAAGGTTCATCAGAATTATCGGGATATGGTTCTACATGATTTAAAAGACATTCAAATAAAGGTTCTAAATTTTCACTTTCATCGTTAATGTTTTTCATTGCAATTCCATCTCTGGCAACTCCATAAACAATTGGAAAATCAAGTTGTTTATCATTAGCTCCCAGTTCGACAAATAAGTCAAAACACATGTCAACAACTTCGACTGCACGTTCGTCTTTCTTATCAATTTTATTAATGAAGACAATAGGTCTTAAACCTATTTCTAATGATTTTTTTAAAACAACTTTTGTTTGTGGCATAGGACCTTCGCTACTATCCACAAGTAGAATTACTGTATCTACTGTGTTCATGATACGCTCGACTTCACTAGAAAAATCAGCATGGCCAGGAGTATCAACAATATTGATTTTAGTTTCTTTATGCTCGATGGCACAATTCTTTGAATAGATTGTGATGCCTCTTTCTCTTTCAATGTCATTATTATCCATGATTTGTTCAATCATAACTTCATTTTCATGAAATACACCGCTTTGCCTGAGCAAAGCATCAACTAATGTAGATTTTCCTGCATCAACGTGAGCAATAACTCCAACATTGATGATATTTTTATTTCTCATATTATCATTTCCTTATCTTACGCGCTTGTTGATTAAACAAGCAAACAATTAAGTTTAGCACATATCACAAAAAAGTAAAGAAAAATAACTCATTTATAAGAGAATTGATAATAGTTTACAATTATAAAGTTTTATCTTATGTATTAAATCGATTATTACTAATAAATTAATGATTTATCTAACTTATTTCAAATAGGGCTTATAAAATTCTTTTATATAATGTTATACTAAAATAGCAAAGTATGTTTGAGGATAAAAAAATCAAGACATGGTTTAAAAAAAAGATAAAGCGTTTTAACTTTACCTTTTTAGTGAAGATATATGTGAATGAGAAATTCTTATTACGGCACAAACAAAATAATCATTTAGGATAAATGACATTATTATAAAGTTTTTAATATTTCAGTAAATGATGATTTATATATTCTAATATTACAAATTGATGAAATCAGGAAGATCATCATCATCAAAACCTAAATTGATGAAATCAGGAAGATCGTCATCATCAAAACCTAAGTTGATGAAATCAGGAAGATCATCATCATCGAAACCTAAATTGATGAAATCAGGAAGATCGTCATCATCAAAGCCTAAATTGATGAAATCAGGAAGATCGTCATCATCAAAGCCTAAGTTGATGAAATCAGGAAGATCATCATCATCAAAACCTAA
>JAFGTI010000055.1 GCA_016934175.1 Acholeplasmataceae bacterium
ATGCGTTTAGGTGCAGGAAGAGAAACAAAAGAAGATATAGTTGATTTAGATGTTGGGTTAGATCTTCATAAAAAAATCGGATCATATGTAAAAAAAGGTGAATCGATTGCTACATTATATGTTAGAGAAAAAGGTATAGAAGAAGCAAAGAAATTAATTCTTAATGCCATAACATTTGGAAAAGAAGCGAGAAAAATTGTTTTAATCAAACAAACGATTAAGTAGGATAAAAGCATGATTATGTATCCAGACTATAAAAATTCAATTTTAAATGTGACAGCCACAATTCTTAATTATTATCATGCACATAGTCAATATGATGATATCGCAATATTAAAAAAAGAATTAACAAAAGAGATTAAGCATGTTGTTTTAATATTGCTTGATGGCATGGGAGTTAACATCATAAATAAATATTTGAAACCAGATGATTTTCTATATAAGCACATGAAAAAGGTCATTACTTCTGTTTTCCCACCAACGACTGTTGCTGCAACCAATACTGTACTTTCTGGATTAGCTCCATATTCTACTGGCTATTTAGGATGGGTACAGTATTTCAAGAAAGAAGATACAAATGCTATTGTTTTTTTGAATGAAGACTTCTATGATAAAACGAGAAAATTCGATAAAATATTAAGAGATACTTATTTGACTTATCCGACTATTTATGACCGGATTCATAAACATAGTCCACAAGTAAAAACATATGAATTATTTCCAAGCTTTCGAATTGATGGATTTGATAGCTTAGATGAACAAGTTGATCGTGTAATAGAAATATCAAAAATTGATGAAGATAATTTCTCTTATGTATATTGGACAGAACCAGATTTAACGCAACATGACTATGGTATTGACTCGGATGTAACTAAGGAGAAGTTGCTTGGTTTAAATCGCTCTATAGAGAAGTTATCAAGAGATATTAATAAAGATTCTTTGATTGTTGTTATTGCTGATCATGGGCTTACAAATGTTGAAGGTATTAATCTATATCTTGATTCTGATATCATGCAATTACTAAAGAGAATGCCATCAATGGAACCGAGGGCTACCAATTTCTTTATTAAACGATTTCATAAAAATAAATTTAAGAAGATATTTGAAAATAGATACGGAGAGTATTTTAAATTAGTTACTAAATCTGAGCTCTACGAATCTGAACTTTTAGGTACAGGTATAAAACATGATCTACTTGATCAATTTCTAGGTGATTTTATTGCAATATCTATAAGTAATAAAATGTTTAATTTAAAAGAACATTCAAGATTTGTTGGACATCATGCTGGTCTAACACAAGATGAGATGGAAGTCCCACTGATTATTTATAGACAAACATAAGACGACAATGTTCGTCTTTTTCTTCCATAAAAAAAAGGCTTAGCATGACTAAGCCTTAATTGTTATTTACTTGGTGTAACTTTTCCTTCTTTAGCTATTTCTGCTGCCATTAACACTGTAGATGCAATATCTGTAATGTTTGTTGGAATAACAATCTTAGTTGCTTGACCATTTGCTACTAAAGCAAGTGCTTCAAGAGATTTAAGAGTTAATACTGCTTGGTCAGCTGCTGCATCTTTAATCAATTTAATACCAAGTGCTTCAGCTTCTTTAATCTTGAATATTGCAGATGCTTCACCTTCAGCGTTCAAAATCTTTTGTTGCTTAGCAGCTTCAGCTCTAAGAAGAACAGCCTCTGCTTCACCTTCAGCTTTAAGAATTTGAGAACGTTTGTCACCCTCAGCAATAAGAATGGTTTGACGTTTTTCACGTTCTGCTCTCATTTGTTTTTCCATTGAATCACGAATATCTTTTGGTGGAACGATGTTCTTAACTTCTACACGGTTAACTTTAATTCCCCATGGGTCAGTTGCTTCATCCAAAATGACTCTCATCTTTGTATTAATTAAATCTCTAGATGTAAGTGTTTGGTCTAAATCTAAATCACCAATGATATTACGTAATGTTGTTGCAGAAATATTTTCTATTGCCATCATAGGATTTTCAACACCATATGTATAGGCTTTTGGATCTGTAATAGCGAAGAAGATAATTGTATCTATCTGCATTGTAACATTATCCTTAGTAATTACAGGTTGTGGATCGAAATCTTTAACTTGTTCCTTAAGTGAAACAGTTTTAACCTGTCTATCAAAAATTGGAACTAAGAAGTGAATACCAACACCCCATGTCTTATAATAACCACCAAGACGTTCAACGATGACCTTTTTGGTTTGTGTAACCAATCTAAAACTTGATGCGACTACAATTAAGACTACTGCAATGACAATAATCAAAGTTATTGTTCCTGCCCCAATAGCAGCAATTGGGCTTAATAAAGCTCTAAAAATATTCATAATATACCCTCTTTCTTTTTATTATATTTTTTCAACAATTAATTTAACGCCCTCAATATCTAGAACGCGTACTTTTTCTCCAATTTCAATTCTTTCGTTTGAAATAGCAGACCATTCACGATTATTGACTTTCGCAGCACCAATCGAACCTTCTTCAATTAGCTTAACACAAACACCAGTGAGCCCAATATAGGAGTCTACATTAGTTTTTATTTCATTCGTCTTGAAATATTTCATGACAAAAGGTCGTGTTAAGAGTAACATAATTATAGCCACAACAACAAATATTACGACCTGAACAGCAAAATTTTGACTAAATAATGAAATAATGAAGCTTGGGATTGCTGCGATTGCAAACCAGATGCTCACCATATTAGCTGTTCCAAATTCAATAAATAATGCAGTTAAAAAGAGCCCTAACCATAACCATTGCATCCAATCCAACATATTATAATTCCTCCTTCATATCAATAATGAGAATCTGATCTTTATTATCCCAATTGGCCTTAAATTTGTGAGTTTCAAATTCTAGATTCAAATTAGCCCACTCATTAATGTCTTCCATGAATGCCTTATTAGTGACACGACTGTATGATGAGCGAACAGTTATACGATATTTTTTATTCTCAGCAATATCGTGACGAAGTGCTTCAGCCTTACTTAGAGGCTTTACCACAATGAGTTTGTTTTGCTTATCAACACCAAGCATGACACTATATGCAGTCTCGAAATAAATTGTTGCAGGTTTATTTAATGTTAAATTACCTGCAGCAAATGTAACAATGCAATCTTTTGGTTTCTCATTGAACCAAGTTATTTCCATATTTATCACTCCTTACACTTTTAATTATACACTGAATTATTTAAAATGCAAGAAACATTACTCAAAATTATTTTATGTTATTATTTACATATTTCAATTATTTCTATACCTAATTGACGTGCACGTATTGTGATTTCATTTTTTTGTTCATCTGTTAAGTCAGTGTAGATATCATCTAAAGTTTCTATATATTCTTTAAGTGTATGAAATGAATCCAATGAAGCATACACAAATATTTTGACATTCTCGATTTTATATTTAATCGTCATCTCTTTAATTTCAGCAGAATTCTCTTTTTTGAAAGTTATAACTTTTTGATTTATATCTAGAGGAACAACTTGAATGACTCTATCTACTAAAGGTATTAAAAAATAGATGCCAGGTTGATCGATAATTTTTAAAAATTTACCTAGTCTTTCCACAATATATGCTTTGTTATTTTGAACAAATTTAATGTTTGGAATAATAACAAGCATAGCCAAGAAAAGAATAACTAGAAATCCTTTAACTGTATCAGACATAATAACCTCATTTCATGCAATTTTATTGATATTTATAATGATTCGTGATATGATTAAAATGATCACTACGGGGAGCTTAAATGCTGAGAGGACGGAAGTCGACCCGCGAACCTGATCTGGATTATACCAGCGGAGGGATAGGCGATATGATACTAATCATAACTATCAATTTCTTTGGTAATCCATAGAAATTTTTTTATTTCTTAGGAGGAAAAAGAATGCAAAAGAGTTTAGAAATTAAGAAGTTAACAATGAGTAGTGCATTGGTTGCTATTGCATTTGTGATACAATTGTTAATTCGATTTGTTTTACCTATGTTTAATATGCCATTTGGTGGTAATTTTTTAGGTATTGCGATGTTGCCTCTTGTATTAATCGGTTTTTTATATGGTATTAAGTATGGGATAATATCAGGATTTGTTTTTGGTGTATTTGGAATCATCCTTGCTCCAAGCGGATATATTATAGGATGGTCATTCTTATTGGATTATTTACTTGGGTTTACTGCATATGGTTTAACAGGATTTTTTGTGGGTAAGTTATTAAGTGTGAAATGGACGATTATCGGTATCACAGTTGCTGGTTTCTTTAGATATCTATCAGTATCTTTTGCTGGAGTTTTTTTCTGGAGTGAAACGATAAATGCTGATGCATGGGTATTCTCATTTATCGAATATAACTTAGGTTACACATTATCAACAACAGTAATCACAATTTTACTAGCAGTACTTATACGTAAACGTATAGTAGACCTTAATAATCAGTTTTTGAATCTCCCATTAAATACAAACTGACAATTTTTAGATAATCTAATCGTGGCTGATAGCCAAAAGGAATCAAGTGAGCTGATTTTTTAAATGCAGAATAAGGGATGGATTTACGTCCTTTTTCTTTATCATGTTGCAAATCCCAATAAGAAAATAAAATATTTGCTGGTAGTAAAAAATATTCATTATATTTCTTAAAGTGTACAATTAAAAAAGCAATCCCACCTTGTTTGTAGACGTTTCTTAAATGCACGATTTGGTGCGTATGAACGTTTTTGAGTGGCATCGATGTTTTTGAGTTTGTTTCTTTTGCATCGAAATCAATATATTTACCATTATATATGCCATTAAAATCAGTTGTTGAAGGTGTTTTGTAATATGCTTCAGTTATTTTTGCTTTATTTCTAGCAGGGTAACTCACATTGACGACTTGAATTGGCGTAGGTTTTTTATGTATTACAGCAATCTCATGATTAAGATAGTAAGCATTACTAGATTCAATATCTGATTCTAGTGTCATACCAAGATTTGCATAGTTAGTCGTTTTTGTTTGAATTTTTCTTTTAATAGGGTAATTTATCATACATCTTTCTCCTAATATCATGATAACATAGTTTAAGCATAAAATCATTGTTATATCATAAAAACATGGTATAATATCCATAAGAGAAAAACGTTACTAAAGGAAGTGATAGTTTGAGTGAAATTCGTTTTTTTGCTTTGGGTGGATTAGGTGAAAACGGAAAGAATATGTATGTCTTAGAAATAGACAAACAGCTATTCATTCTTGATGCCGGGATTAAATATCCGAGCTCAGAGTTATTTGGGGTTGATGAGATCATTCCCGACTATAAAATATTAATTCGTGCAAAGGACCGTATACGCGGTATTTTCCTTTCGCATGCTCATGAAGATCATATTAGTGCGCTTCCTCATATTTTAAGAGACTTAAACGTGCCAGTTTATGCAACAAATTTCACGATGCAAGTTGTTATGGATATGTTAAAAGATGAAGAGTATAATTTAGAAGATTTGACGCTTAATACTATTTCGCAAAATAGTATCATTAAATTTGGTGATGTTAGAGTAACATTTTTTAACACGACACATTCGATTCCTGAATCTGTTGGTATAGCTGTTCATACAGTTGATGGTGTAATTGTCTATACTAGTGATTTCACTTTTGATCAAAGTGGCGATTATATGTATCAAACTGATTTTAGAAAAATCAATGAATTAGCTGAAAAACATGTTCTAGCTCTAATTACAGAATCTTTAGGTTCTACATTAGAACTTAATGGGGGAGTCAACAGTACATTGATGCATAAACTTAATAGTGTATATGCGAATGCAGAAGGTAGAATTATTGTTTCATTATTTTCATCTGATTTAAGAAAAATTCAAAGAATTATTGATATTTCTTTAGCACATCATAAAAAGATTGCTATTATTGGTAGACGTGCACAACGTATTGTAGATATTGCGATAGAAGATGGATATCTGACTATTCCTAAAGAATCTTTGATCAATCTAAGATATATTGATGATAAAAACAAAAACGATGGTCATGATATCGTAGCTTTAGTTACAGGAAGTCGTCATGAGCCTTTCTTTATGATTCAAAGAATGTGTAAAAAAACAGATCGCTTAATCCATATAACGGAAGAAGATACGGTGATCTTAATGACACCACCTGTTCCAGGAACGGAAAAAATGGCTGCAAGAACATTAGATATCTTGTATCGAAGCGATGCACAAGTTCAAATGATTAATAAACGTCTCTTAACTTCAGCACATGCTACAGCTGAAGAACTAAAGATGATGATGAATTTATTAAAACCTAAATATATTATTCCAGCTATTGGAGAATATCGTCACCAGTATGGTGTTAAACGCTTAGCACAAGAAATTGGATACTCTTTAGATGATGTATTCTTACTCGACAATGGTGATGTTCTCACCATGAAAAATAAAGAGGCCTATGTTTCAAAAAATGATATTAGTGTTGGTGAAATACTAATTGATGGCACAGCTGTCGGTGATGTGAATGATTTTGTCATGAAAGATCGTGAATTATTAGCTGAAGATGGTGCGTTACTCATTGTCGCTCATGTGAATCCAAAAACAAAAGCTATCTTAGGAGAAGTCAATATAGTCACTAAAGGATTTGTCTATGTTCAAGAATCTGAAGAACTTTTGGGTAAAGTTAAAGCAATGTTCCTCGAAGTGAGCAAAAAACATCTAGACGGTAAATATATTAATTGGAATGAATATAAAAGAGATGTTAGGAATGAAATTAATCGCTTTATTTATCAAGAAACTAGAAGAAG
>JAFGTI010000056.1 GCA_016934175.1 Acholeplasmataceae bacterium
AAGACCATCTTGATTCCAAAAGATAACGTTAAAGATATTGAAGATATACCACAAGAAGTTAGAGATGCACTTAAGATCATCCCTGTTGAAAATGTGACCGATGTCTTCCAATATGTTCTAAAATAGTTTATAATAAGAGTAGTCTTCGGACTACTTTTTTCATGTAAAGGATGAATAAATTGATAAAAACAGCAGAATACATTAAAGGCTTAACTGATTTGAAGGATGAACCCGAAGCAAAACCTCAGATCTTACTTTTAGGAAGATCTAATGTGGGTAAGAGTTCATTTATCAATAGTTTAACGAATCGTAAAAATTTAGCACGTATTTCTAATACTCCAGGAAAGACATTAATCCTGAATTTTTATCTATTGAATGATACTTTTTATTTAGTGGATGCTCCAGGTTACGGATATGCGAAAAGATCTAAATCGATGCAAGATGAATTTGTGATCATCTTGGAAAATTATTTATTACACTCAAGAAATTTAAAGTTTGTTTGTCTACTCATTGATTTTAAAGTAGGACCTACAAAAGATGATCTTGCAACTTATGAATTCTTAAAATCATTACATAAAGATATCGTTATTGTTGCTACTAAAAAAGATAAGATTAATAAGACCTTACAAAAGAAACAAGAAAAAGTAATTAGAGAAATCTTAGGTGATCCTAAAGTTTTGATTGCTATTTCAAATCAAACGAAGGAAAATATCAAAGTTGTTTCTGATTTATTTGAATCAATGGTTGAGGAGAATTAAATGAAAAAGATTGCAATCCTGACGGATTCTACTGCGGATTTGTCTCAGGACTTCAGGGAAGAGCATGATATTTATTCAATTCCTCATTATGTTAGATTTGAATATGAAATCTATCAAGATGGTATTAATTTAGTTCCTGATGACCTCTATCCGTTGATTAGACAAAAAAGAAAATTGCCAAAAACTTCACCAGCAACTCATGAAGATTATATTAGTTTTTTTGAGCGCTTTTTAGAGCTTGGATATGATGTTTTATTTATTGGGATTGGTTCTAAATTTTCAACAGCTATTGAAAATGTCAATTTGGCAAAAGAAGAAGTTGAATCAAAACGTGTCTATTTAGTTGATTCTGAAAATATATCTTCAGGAATTGGCATTTTAGTTTATAAAGCGATGCTGATGAGAAAACAAAATTACGGTATAAAAAATATCCATCAAACGATTTTGAAATTAGTACCTAAAGTCAGATCTATGTTTGCTTTAAAGAACCCTTCTTTTCTTGTAAAAGGTGGAAGATTAGGTAGGTCAATCAGGATGATTGAAACCTATATGGGCTTAAAGCCTATCATTCGTGTTAAAGATGGAAAACTTGAAATGTTTAAACATCCATTTGGTAATATGCGTCACGCTATGCGGGTCATGTTAAAAAGTTTATATTCTAGTGCTCAAAATTTATCTTTAAATACTGTGATGATTACGCATAGTTTAGCGAATAGACAAGCACTTTTTATGATCGCTCAAATCAAGAAAAACTTACCGGATATTGAAATCATTGAAAATAGAGCAGGCTGTGTAATTGCCACACATTGTGGTTCAGGTGCAATTGGCATTACTTATATGCTTAAATGAGTTAATCACTGCTTTACAATCATCAGTTGTTGTGATAATATGATAGTAGATGTGATGAAGAGGAAGAGTAATAAATTGTTAGATGCTAGAGACAGATTGTTTGGTGAAAAATCTGACTGACATTTATGAACGTCACCTTGGAGCAAAAGAGATGAACTTTAGTAATTTCTTTCGTTTGTCCGCGTTAAGGATTTTAAAGTGCTAGAGATCTCTCTAGAACTAAGGTGGTACCGCGAATTTTCGTCCTTAGATTTTTCTAAGGACTTTTATTTTTATAAAGAGGTGTCTATGAAAACATTAGTAACGAAAAGACTTATTTTACGTGAATTAAAGTTTACGGATTTAATTGGTTTATTCACGTACGCAAGAAAACCAAATATCGGCCCCAGTGCAGGATGGAAACCTCATGATACGATTGAAGAAACTGCCGCTATTTTAAGAATGCTTATTAATGAAGGGGAAGTCTGGGCAGTCACTTTGAAAGAAAAAGATGAGATTATTGGAACGATTGGACTTCATGTCAGAAATTTTGAGAATGCGTTAGCTAATCAAAAAGAAATAGGGTATGTCCTAGATGATACTTATTGGGGTAGAGGGTTGATGCCAGAAGCGGTATCAGCTGTCTTAGATTATGCTTTTAGAGAAGTCGAGCTTGACCGCGTCCTTTGTGGTCACGTCATTAATAATTTTCAATCGAAACGCGTCATTGAAAAAACAGGATTTCATCCGACACATCAAGAAAAAAGAGATCATTATGACCATACGAAAGTAGAGATACAGATGTATGAACTGACAAAAGTTGAATATTTGAAGGGAGAGAGATGATGAATCAATTAAAACCAAAATATAATTTTAAAGAAGTTGAAGAGAATCGTTATCAAACCTGGTTAGAAAAAGGTTATTTTAAATCAGGGAACTTAAATAAAGAGCCTTTTTGTATCGTGATTCCACCCCCAAATGTAACAGGTAAACTTCATTTAGGTCATGCTTGGGATAATACGCTTCAAGATATTATTATCAGAAGAAAAAGAATGCAAGGTTACGATGCCTTATTTTTACCTGGAATGGACCATGCAGGTATCGCGACTCAAGCTAAAGTTGATGAACGTTTAAAGTTTCAAGGTGTATCTAGATATGATCTCGGAAGAGAAAAGTTCTTAGAACAAGCGTGGGCATGGAAAGATGAATATGCATCGCATATTAAAAAGCAATGGGCAGCTTTAGGAAATTCTCTTGATTATTCAAAAGAAAGATTTACATTAGATGATGCCCTTAATAAGGCTGTTACAAAGGTATTTATAGAACTATATGAAAAGGGATATATCTATAGAGGAAATAGAATCATTAATTGGGATGTTGAAGCGAAGACTGCTTTATCCAATATAGAAGTTGAGCATTTTGAAACACAAGGTAAACTTTATTATTTTAAATATCCATTTACTGATGGCACAGGTCATCTAGTGATTGCTACCACACGTCCAGAGACGATGTTTGCCGATCAAGCCTTGATGGTACATCCTAAAGATAAGAGATATCAAAAAGTTGTAGGAAAAAAGGTTTATATTCCAGGAACCAAAGTATCCATTCCAGTCATTAAAGATGATTATGTAGATATGGAATTTGGTAGTGGTGTTGTTAAAGTGACTCCTGCACATGATGTAAATGACTTTGAAGTCGGTAAAAGACATCATTTAAAGATGCCATTATGTATGGAAGAAGATGGCAAGATGAATGCTATGGCTTTTCAATATGGTGGGATGGAAAGATTTGAATGTAGAAAGCTTTTAGTTGAAGATCTAGAAAAGTTAGATCTCGTTGATAAAATTGAAGATTATACAAATAATTTAGGTTTCAGTGAACGTACTGGTGTTGTTGTAGAACCTAGATTATCTTTACAATGGTTCGTTAAGATGGATAAACTATCTCAACAGGCTTTAGCAACAAAGTCTGAGTTTGTTCCATCAAGATTTAAGAAGATCTTTGCTAATTGGATGAATGACACATTAGACTGGTGTATTTCTAGACAATTATGGTGGGGACATAGAATTCCCGCTTGGTATAAAGATGAAAAAGTTAAAGTTCAAATTGAATCACCTGGAGATGATTGGAAACAAGATGAAGATGTCTTAGACACTTGGTTTTCATCTGCTTTATGGCCTTTTAGTACATTAGGTTGGCCAGAAATCACTGAAGACTACCAAAGATATTATCCAACCAACGTTTTAGTAACCGGCTATGATATTATCTTCTTTTGGGTTGCTCGAATGATCTTTCAAGGATTAGAGTTTACTCATAAAGATCCATTTGATACGGTTTTAATTCACGGACTTATCCGTGATAAGGAAGGTCGTAAAATGAGTAAATCTTTAGGTAATGGTGTCGATCCTATGGATGTGATTCATGAATATGGTGTGGATGCATTACGTTACTTTTTAACAACAAATTCTGCTCCAGGTGCTGACTTAAGATACGAAGAAGAAAAAGTTGAATCTAGTTGGAATTTTATCAATAAATTATGGAATATCACACGTTTTATCACGATGAATATCGATGATAATAATATTGAAATCAAAGAAGGATTAACACTTTCTGATGAATGGATTTTATCAAGATTAAATCAAGTCATTATTGAAGCAGACATGTATTATGATAAATTTGAATTTGGTGAAGCTTCAAGAGCACTTTATAATTTCATTTGGGATGAATTTGCTAGTTGGTATGTTGAATTTGCTAAACTAGCACTTCAAAACCCAGAAACAAAAACAAATACGCAAGCTATTTTAATCCATGTTTTAAAAGCTGTTTTAAAGATGTTGCATCCATTCATTCCTTTTGTTACTGAAAAGTTATTCTTAGAAATCAGTGATGAACCATCGATTATGATTAGTGACTGGCCTGTAGCCAGTGAGATTAATCTAGAATCCATTGAATACTTTAAAGAGTTAATGGATACGATTACTAAAGTACGCAACTTAAGAAGTGAAAATAATGTGGTTCCATCAAAACCTTTGAACTTTCATTTGGTAATTGAAGATGCGACATGGTTTAACATAATGAATCAACAAGAGATTTATTTCACGAAATTTTTAAATGCTCAAAATTTAGTGATTGAACAAAAACTATCAACTGATGATGAAACGATATTACTTGTGGGTTCTAAAGTCTTGATTTACGTGTTGAAGTCTGGAATGATTGATCCAGAAAAAGAAAAAGAAGCATTACTTAAACAAAAACAGATTTTAGCATCTGAAATAAAAAGAAGCGAATCATTGCTTAATAATCCAAAATTCGTCTCTAAAGCACCAAAAGAAAAACTTGATTTAGAAAAAGAGAAATATGAATCTTATCAAAAACAATATGAAATTGTGGTTGAGAAATTAAAAACTGATGTTTAATCATTTAGGTGAAGCGATTCAATGGATTGAGACACAAGTAAAATTTAAACCTAAAACAGATCTCATTCGTTTGAATCAAGCTTACGCACTTTTAAATCTTGATTTGAGTCACACAAAAAAGATCCATGTTGCCGGAACTAACGGCAAAGGATCTGTTTGTGCATATCTATCACGTATTTTAATTGAAGCAGGTTATAAAGTAGGGACTTATACTTCTCCATATTTACTAAAATTTAATGAACGTATTCGCTATCAATTTGAAGATATGAGCGATGATGATCTACTAATTTTAATTGAAGAAATCTATAAATTTAATCAACGATTCATTGAAACTCATGGGGAATCACTTTCTTTCTTTGAACTAATTACTTTGATGAGTTTAATTTACTTTGATAAGAAAAAAGTTGAGGTGATGATCATGGAAGTAGGTTTAGGTGGATTACTCGATGCCACAAATATTCTTAATTATGATGTATCAATTATTACTTCAATTGGTTTTGATCACATGAAGCAACTCGGAAACACATTAGAATCCATTGCTTATAATAAATTAGGCATATTAAAACCAGGAAATCATTTAATTACATCTGTTGATCCATCAATGCATCATTATTTTAGAGATTATTTGTTAAATCGTTCTGTTTCAGCAGAGTTTTATACATCTGATGATGTGATAAAGATAAGTGATATACCGTTAGTCTTTATAGTTAACAAAGAACGCTATGAACTTTCTTTAATTGGCGAATATCAATTACTTAATGCTTTGGTTTCAATTAAAGCAATCCATTATTTATTTCCTAATATCAAAGAAGAGACTATACAAAAAGGATTAATAACCACGAAATGGCTTGGAAGATTAGAAGAAATTGAAAAAGGGATATATATAGATGGTGGACATAATACGCATGCCATGGAAGCACTTAAACAAAGTGCTTTGAAAACATTCAAAGGGAAAAAAATTTGGATTCTATTTAGTGCTTTGGGAGATAAAGATATCACAGGTATGATAGAGATCTTAAAAACTTTTAGTGATCATATCTTTTTAACCGAGTTTCCTGATTCAAGATTCCAAGCACTTCCTTCATTCGATGATGATAAAATAAGTTTAGTTAAAGAACCCATTCAAGCGATTAAAGATTTACAACAACAAATGGATGAATCAACAGTTCTCATGATTACAGGATCACTTCATTTTGCTGGATATATCAAAAATAATTACAAATAAAAGATCTCTTGAGGTCTTTTTTTGTACTTAACAAGTTTTGTGTTTGGGTGTAGAATGTACTTATGAGGAGGGAAATATATGGAAAAGAAATGGATTGAACTATCCAATAAGGAAACCTTAGCCTATCTTGATATTGGTAATGGAAAAGAAGTCATTGTTTTAGTTCATGGGAACATGAGCAGTAGTATTCACTATAAACCACTCATTGAAAGACTAAAAGATAAGTACCGTATTATTGCCCCAGATATGAGAGGATTTGGTGATTCATCTTATCATCAAAGTTTTGATGATCTTGAGGTTCTAAGTGATGATTTGATTTTGTTACTAGATGCGCTTAAGGTTCGCCACTATTTTTTAGGAGGTTGGAGCACTGGAGGAGCAGTTGCTCTTGCGATGGCTGCCAAACGACCTAAAGATATCAAAAAATTATTTTTGATTGAATCATGTTCTTACAAGGGATATCCGATACTTAAGAAAAACGAATCAGGACAAGCGATATTAGATGCTTATTACAAATCAAAAGAAGCTTTAGGACAAGACATCATTCAAGTCAAACCGATGCTTGATATTTTATTAACAAATTCAACACCCATCATGAAATCAGTTTGGGATCAAGCGATTTATACAGTTAATAAACCTAATCCTGAAGATGAAGCACTCTATTTAAGTGAAACTATGAAAGAAAGATGCTTATTAGATATTGATTGGGCATTAACACGTTTTAATATGTCGAATGAAAGTAATGGTGTGACAAAAGGTAATGGTAAGATTAAAGATGTCATTTGTCCTGTACTATCTTTTTGGGGTGATAGAGATTATGTTGTCTTAGAATATATGGTTGATGAAACCGTCAAAGCTTTAAAAGATGCAAAGAAAATTAAGTTAGTTAAGTCAGGTCATAGTCCATTAGTTGATTGTCCAGATATCTTAACAGATCATATTCTAAAATTTATTAAAAATTGATTTTAGGGTTGCATTAATACTTTTAAGTGTGTATAATCATAGTTAAATTCGAAGATAAAGAAAAGTAGCGATTTGAAAAGTATATAGCGAGCTCGTGATGGTGAAAGGCGAGTATACAACATCAATTCTGTGAATGGTCTTTTGAGAAGCAGGGTGAATCAAGTAGCCTGAGCCGGGAGTTCCCGTTAAAGAACAAAAATATCAAAGTCTTAAATGATGGCGTATTTTGTTAAAGGAGAAATATTTATTTCTTGAACTTGGGTGGCACCACGAGCTATTCGTCCCATAATGACGAATAGCTTTTTTTGTTATTTAAGGTTCAAGCATTAACAATCTACATCCCAAAGACGGAAAGGGAAGTGTATGGAATTTGGAAAATTTGGTGGACAATTTGTCCCCGGACCCATTTTAAAAGCGGTCAAAGAAGTTGAGGAGGCTTATAACAAGTATAAGCACGATGAAACATTTTTAAAAGATTTTGAGTTTTATTTAAATACATATGCAAACCGACCATCAATGTTATATTTTGCTAAAAATATGACAAATGATTTAGGTGGAGCAAAAATCTATTTAAAAAGAGAAGATTTAAATCATACTGGCGCACATAAGATTAATAATGTCATTGGTCAGGCTTTGCTTGCTAAACGCATGGGAAAAAAGAAACTCATTGCTGAAACAGGTGCAGGTCAACATGGTGTAGCTACAGCTACCGCTGCAGCGCTATTTAATATGGAATGTGAAGTACATATGGGTGCTGTTGATGTTGCTAAACAGAGTTTAAATGTCTATAAAATGGAGTTGTTAGGCTGTAAAGTCGTTTCTGTTGAAGAAGGTCTAAAGACTTTAAAAGAAGCGGTTGATAGTGCGTTAACAAAATGGAGTACTGAACTAGAAGACACTTATTATTTAATTGGCTCAGTTGTTGGTCCCCATCCTTATCCAACGATGGTCAGAGATTTTCAAAAAATTATCGGTAAAGAGATTAGAGCACAAATATTAGAAATTGAAAATAGATTGCCTGATACTGTTATTGCTTGTGCAGGCGGAGGATCAAATGCTATTGGTGCATTTTATCAATTTATCAAAGACTCATCAGTCAAACTGATAGGCGCTGAAGCTGCTGGTAAAGGACTAGATCAAATAGGAGATCATGCTGCAACCATGACTTTGGGACAAGAAGGTGTCATCCATGGGATGAAAACACTTGTTTTAAAAGATAAAAATGGAGAAATAGCTCCAGTTTATTCACTATCTGCAGGTCTTGATTATCCAGGTATTGGACCTGAACATGCTTATTTAAAAGAAATAGACCGTGTTGAATATGTCGCCATCACAGATGAAGAAGCAGTTCAAGCCTTTGAATATTTAAGTAAGGTAGAAGGTATTATTCCGGCGATAGAGAGTGCACATGCAGTTGCACATGCAATAAAACTCGCTCCTAAAATGAGTACTGATCAGATTATTGTTGTTAATCTTTCAGGTCGAGGAGATAAAGATGTGAAGCAAATCGCTAAATATCGTGGTTTAAAATTAATTGATTAAAAACAAGTAAAATAATAAATTTTTAACTATCATAGGTAAAAGGGGGGAATTGCCTATGTATTTAATCAGGGAAATGCCTATTGAAGAAAGACCACGAGAAAGATTGTTATCATCTGGAGTATCTTCATTATCGAATAAAGAATTAATTGCAATTTTACTTAGAACAGGTATGAAAGATTTATCAGTTGTTGAATTATCAAAAAATGTATTATATCACTTAGAAAATCTTCAAGACTTGAAAAGAATATCAATTCATGAACTTCTAGAAATTAAAGGGATAAAAATAGCAAAAGCAGCTACTTTGATAGCTGCCATTGAACTTGGTAAAAGATTATCGTCTATTCCCAACAAAGTAAGACATAAATTGACTTCTCCAAGTGATGTTTATCACTTAATGCATCCAGAGTTATCTTATTTAGAACAAGAACATTTTGTATGTCTTTATTTAAATACGAAAAGTGAACTCATCAAAAAAGAAACAATCTTTATTGGAACGGCGAACCAAACACTGATTCATCCCAGAGAAATATTCAAGAATGCCATTAAACTCTCTGCATCAGCCATCATTTTCGTTCATAATCATCCGACAGGTGACTCGACACCGAGTAAAGCAGATATATTAGCAACCAAATCTTTAACAGAAACTAGCTCAATCGTTGGTATAGATTTAGTTGATCATATCATTATTGGACATCATGAATTCTATAGTTTAAAAGAACAAAAGAAGACTAAAATTCATTAAACTTATGCTATAATCAAATAAAGGAAGTGATCACGATGAAAAAGAAAGATTCGGCAAAAATATTTTGGTATTTAATTGCTATAGGATTCATTATTCTATTTATCTTAATGCTATTAAGTAGTGTCTTAAGTGTCGGTGATAGACTTAGAACCATTCACCCTT
>JAFGTI010000057.1 GCA_016934175.1 Acholeplasmataceae bacterium
AATACAACTTCTGTTCCTTCTTCTTTTGCCAATTTGAGTAAATTTTGATAATGCTTATTTGAGTCTGGATGATGTAAATCTTCTTCAGCAACATTTGCAATATAGATCATAGGTTTTAAAGTTAATAAATTAAAGCTTCGAATAACTTTAAGTTCTTCTTCCTCAAATGACATTAATCTAGGATTGCCGTTTTGATCAAGCACTTCCTTGATTTTAGTTAAGATTTCATGTTCTAAAATTGCTTCTTTCAGCTTTGCTTTTGCCTTTTTTTCTAATCTGGATATTCTCTTTTCAACAGAATCTAAATCTGCCAAATTAAGTTCAATTTTAATGGTTTCAATGTCTCGAATAGGATCAATATCTCCTTCAACATGGGTGATATTACCATCTTCAAAACAACGGACAACTTGACAGATTGCATCCACTTCTCTAATGTGACTTAAAAATTGATTCCCAAGACCTTCTCCTTTTGATGCACCTTTAACAAGACCTGCAATATCAATGAATTCGTAGGCTGTAGGTACAACTTTTTTGGGTTTATATATTTTTTCTAATACATCTAATCTCGGATCTTGAACATAAACAACACCTACGTTAGGCTCAATAGTAGCAAATGGATAATTCGCTGCTAAAGCTTCCGCTTTTGTAATCGCGTTGAATAGTGTTGATTTTCCAACATTAGGTAAACCAATTATTCCTGCTTTAAGCATAATTTGATTCCTTCCAGTAAAAAAGGCTTTCGCCTTTTAAAATTTCCCTTTTTTCGAAAGCCATGAAGGTAGATTGCGTTTGTTGCCTTCATGAGGCTTATTATCATTGTCATCATTCATTTGATCATCCGATGTTCTCAAGCCTGATTTTGTTAAAATTAGTTGTTCATCAGAAGTCTTATTAAATATTTCACTTGCTAAATTTTCAATTGTTGAATCTTTTGCTTTAAGTTCATAACCTGTAGCGATGACAGTCACAATAAATTCATCGTCTAAATCTTCATTGACAGTAGTTCCGTAAATGACATTTAAATCTCTATCAGTGGCATTCTTTATTTCAGATAAAGCTTGATCTGTTTCAAATAGCGTGATATTGGTTCCAGATGTTATATTGACAATCGCATCAGTTGCTCCATCAATGCTTACTTCTAATAATTTTGAATGAATTGCTTTTCTAGCTGCTTCAACTGCACGATCTTCACCAGATGCAATCCCAATACCCATGAGTGCAGTCCCTTTATTTTCCATAACGGTTCTCACATCAGCAAAGTCAACGTTAATAAGCCCTGGAAATGCAATAATTTCAGCAATCCCTTGAACACCTTGACGTAGAACATTATCAGACTCTCTAAAAGCATCTAATAGTTGAGTAGTAGGTCCCGATATTGCTAATAGTCTTTCGTTAGGAATAACTATTAGTGTGTCGACATGTGGCTTTAATGCTTCTAGACCATAAATTGCAGCTTGCATACGTGCAGGTCCCTCAAATGCAAAAGGTTTTGTGACAATCCCAATAGTTAAACAGCCCATTTCTTTTGCTTTTTGAGCAATAATTGGTGCTGCCCCTGTTCCAGTTCCACCACCCATACCTGCAGTAATGAAAACCATATCAGCATCTTTTAATACATCTTCAATTTCAGCAATAGATTCTTCAGCTGCTGCTCTTCCAACTTCTGCTTTAGCTCCAGCACCCAAACCCCTTGTAAGGTATTTACCTATTTGAACTCTTGTTTCTGCTTTTGAAACTTTTAAAACTTGAGCATCGGTATTCATAGCAACAAAAACAACGCCTTTGACATCGTTTTCAATCATTCGGTTAACAGCATTTCCTCCACCGCCACCGACACCAATGACTTTAATTACGGGTTTTTGTTCAAAATTTCCTGATTCGCCAAATACCATAGGTATCCCTCCTAGCACTTACTTCTATTTTACACGAAGATGACATTAAAATAAAGATGATTTATCTCGATTTGAAATAATTCGTTTTTTTCTTCATTTCTTCTTTATAGTCAAGTAATCTATCTTCCATGATTGCTTGTCTGATTTCAGCCATTAAATGCTTTAAATAAGCCAAATTTTGATAAGTAACTAATCTCATACCTAACATTTCCTCTGCTTTAAATAAATGTCTAATATAAGATCTAGTATATTTTGATATGGGTGTGATAAGTTCTGGATCTAACGGCCTTAAGTCATGTTCGTAGGTTTGATTTTTAATAACAATCTTTCCTTCGGTTGTTAATGCTGATCCATGTCTTGCTATTCTTGTAGGAAGCACACAATCAAACATATCAATACCATTAATTACATTTTCAACTAAATCATCAGGTGAACCTACACCCATTAAATATCTTGGTTTATCAAACGGCAATATTGGATTTAAAAATGCAGTCATTTCATACATTTCATGTTTTTTTTCACCGACAGATAGTCCACCGATTGAGTAACCTGGAAAATCCATTGCCATCAATTCTTCCGCACAATATTTTCTTAAATTTTTATCCAATCCACCTTGAACAATGCCAAATAATGCTTGATCAGTTGACAATGCTTCTTTACCTCTTTTTGCCCATCTTATTGTACGATCGACTGAATCTTTCATATAATCATACGTGGCGTAAGGTGGAGGACATTCATCAAAACTCATGATGATATCAGCACCCAAATCTTCTTGAATATGTATTGATTCCTCTGGAGATAAAAATAGTGCTGATCCATTCTTATGGTGCTTAAAATGTACACCTTCTTCTGTAATTTTTCTCATATCAGTTAGAGAAAAAACTTGATATCCACCACTATCAGTAAGCAATGCTCCATCCCAATTCATAAATCCACGGATTCCACCATGTTCTTTGACGAGTTCTCTACCGGGTTGTAGCCATAAATGGTAGGTATTGCTTAAAATCAAACCTTCAGAAACTTCTTTTGTTTCTTCGGGAGATAATGTTTTTACAGTGGCTTGTGTACCTACAGGCATAAAAAAAGGCGTTTCAAAAACACCATGAGGTGTTGTTAATCTTCCCAATCTAGCACCGCTTTGTTTACATACATGTAATACTTCAAATTTTATACTCATATTCTCATCCTTATCATTGTAATTATAACATAAGTTTGATACAATGTTAAAGTAATATTAATTAGCTGTACCCTAGGAAACCAGCTAAATCAAAACAGGGAGATTATAAATATGAATAACATGATTTTAAAGGACTTTTTGAAGCAATCGATGATTGCTGCAATTTATGTAGTCTTAGTTTATGTCCTGAGGTTTGCAAGTTTTGGATTAATCCAATTTAGAGTTGCTGAAGTTTTAATGATTCTTATTATTTTTGACAAGAAAAGTATCATCGGTGTGACACTTGGATGCTTTGTTGCTAACTTAGTTGGTGGCGCAATATTAATAGATATTATTTTTGGATCAATGGCAACAGGTATTGCTGGAATATTGATGTATGTCACTAGAAAAAATATTTTTGTTTCACTCATTTGGCCAGCAGTCATCAACGGTATCATTATTGGTCTAATTTTAACTTATGGCTATTTAGCAGGTCCATTTTATATCACAGCACCTTCAGTTTTTATTGGAGAAGCTGTCATATTGTATGCTTTAGGTCTACCAATTTATTTATCACTTAAAGATAATCAACACTTTATCGAATTCTTTAAAAGCTAAATTAGATTTAGCTTTTTTTTATAAAAAAACTAGCTGATTTTGCTAGTTTTAATGATTTCATTAATCAATCTATTCATGCCTTCGAGTCCTTTTTCATCAAGCTTATATACACCGGCATCTTCAAGAACACGTTCATATTTTTTACCAACTTCATTAAATAAAATTTCTTTTGTTATCTTATCATAATGCGCTAGATAAGACATCCAGTCCTGATGTTTATCCAAGGATTGATCATAAGATATTTCATGATTCAGATATTTTTCTATAAGGTCAAGTTCTTTTTTTAAACGTCCTGGTAATATTGCAAGTCCCATGGCTTCAATAAGACCGATGTTTTCCTTTTTTATATGATGCACATCTGCGTGTGGATGAAATATTCCATCAGGATACTCTGATGAAGTTCTATTATTTCTAAGCACAAGATTTAACACATATTGATGATCTGTTTTTCTTAATATTGGTGTGATCGTTTGATGTGATACACCATTTGTATGTGAAATTATATCCATTTCCTTATGGTCATATACTTTCCACACATCTAAAATGTGTGATGCCATCTGAGATATAACTGCTCTAGAATTTGAAGTAATTCTTATCGTTGATAGTGGCCAATTGATATG
>JAFGTI010000058.1 GCA_016934175.1 Acholeplasmataceae bacterium
ACATTAACGAAAGGTGTTGAACCCCCCCATGCTTCAGGAACTAATCCTTTTTCAGATAATTCATTCATGACGCGTTCTGGGTTTGCTCCTACTTTGTCCATTTTGTTTACAGCAACAATAATAGGTACTTTTGCAGCTTTTGCATGATCAATAGCTTCAATTGTTTGAGGCATAACACCATCATCAGCAGCAACAACTAAGACAACAATATCTGTTACTTTTGCTCCTCTTGCTCTCATCTCTGTAAATGCAGCATGACCAGGAGTATCAATAAATGTGATTGGGTCACCATTTCTTACAACTTGATAAGCACCAATATGTTGAGTAATTCCACCTGCTTCACCTTCAACAACTCTAGATTTACGAATTGCGTCGAGTAAAGTTGTTTTACCATGGTCAACATGCCCCATAACTGTTACGATTGGAGGTCTATTCATCATGTCTTTGGGATCATCAACAAGTTGCATTTCATCATATCTTGTGACATCAGTAATCACTTCATCTTGTACTTTATACCCTTCATCTAAAGCAATCACTTCGATTGTGTCTCGATCTATGACTTGATTGATTGATGTCATTAATCCAAGTTGCATCAACTTTTTAATCATCGCTGCGTTACTTAAGTGCAATCCTTCAGCGACAGCAGCAACATTCATTTCAGGTTTATACGTAAATATTTTTTCACCTACATGCTTAATTTCCTTTTTGGGCATATTTGGTTTTCTATTCGCATAGTTTTTCTTAACAACTTTTTTATTTTTGTTGTTTGCAGGCATATAATCACTTCCTTTTTTCATTCATCAATAATTGAGAAAACCCCCTGTCGGTTATACCAATAACTTTGATGTCTTGTTTACCTATAGCTTGTGATAACTCTATAGATGATAAATTTTCTATAACTTCTACTTGATATGTTTTTGACTTATCATAAACTTTCTTCTTGGTTAAGTCTGAAGCATCAGTAGCTAATAAAATGAGATACAATTGACCGTTTCTAAGTGCTTGGATAGATAAATCCGTACCTACCGTTATTTTTCTAGCACGAAAAGCGAGCCCGAGATTATGATTCATTTGCTAATTTCAATAAGTTTTCATAAATTTCTTCTGGAATAGTCACTTCTAACTTTCTATCCAGTGCTTTATTTTTTTGTGCAAGCAAAATAACTTCTTTACTTAGTTTAAGATATGCACCACGGCCTGGTGCTTTTCCATTTAAATCGATTGAAACGATACCTTCTTTTGTGGCAGCAATTCTAATTAACGATTTTTTAGGACATACCTCTTTTGTAACAACGCATGTTCTCATTGGAATTTTTTTTACTTTTGTCATGTAGGTCACCTCTTTTTATACAATAATTAATATAAAATACCTTCACCTTGAGCCATTGTTTCACTCTTAATATCTATACTCCAACCACAAGCCTGAACAGCAAGTTTAACATTTTGTCCGAGTTTACCAATAGCTAAAGATAATTGGTTATCTGGAACAATAGCTAATGCGTTTTTATCCTTAGGATTAACCCTGGTGACTGCAATGACTTCAGCAGGTTGTAATGCATTTGCAATTAATTCCTTCTCGTTATCACTCCAACGGAATAAATCAATCTTCTCGTCACTGAGTGCTTTAACGATTTCACGAATTCTAGATCCACCTTCACCTACACATGCACCGATTGGATCAACTTTAGGATCATTTGATTTTACCCCAATCTTCGATCTGTCTCCTGGATCACGAGAAATACCCATGACTTCAATAATTCCATCTTTGATTTCAGGGATAAAACTTTCTAATAAACGGATGATTAAGCTTGGATGTGATCTACTTACAAAGACTTTTGGCCATTTTGTTTTCATTTCAACATCGGAGACGTAAACTCTAACATAATCACCAATATGAAAATTATCTTTTGGTAAAGCTTCCTTTTTAGGAAGTAATGTTGTTAAATCTTTACCAATATCTAATCTAAAGTGATCATCAGCAACATCAATAACTCTTGCTGTAATCATTTCATGCTCATATGCCTTAAAATGTTTATATAAATTTTCCTTTTGCATGTTGATGAGTGTTTCATTCAATCTACTTTTAAAATCACGAACAGCAAAATGTCCAAAATCCTTTGGATCAATTTTTTGTTCTAAAACATCTCCAACTTTGATACGTGAATTAATTTGTTTTGCGTCTTCTAAGAGAATTTGAGTATAATTTTTATCAGCATCAATACTATATTCATCGACAACTAAGTGTTGTTTATAAACAAGTATTTCATATTTTTCTTCTTTGATATCTACACGACATGAACGTACATCATGTGCCTTTTTACATCCTGCAATCATACCCTGAACAAAAGCCTCTACTACTTGATCATGAGTTAATTCTTTTTCTTCAGCAACGGCTTCAATATTCTTAAAAAATTCTTTACTTATCATGTTTTCCTCCTAAAATTTGATAGCTGTACGCATTTTAGTAGCGTCATCAAACTTGATTTCGATTTTTTTGAAACGACCCTTGTCGTTGATTTCTAAAACAATTATATCATTTTCAAATGATACAAGTGTTCCTGTCCCCTTGTATTGAGGTGATTGTAGATAAATATAGGAAGAAACTACTTTAAGCAATTCTTCTCTTGTAACCAATGGTCTTTCAGCTCCCAATGAAGATAATTCAAGAAAATAATCCGGATCAAGATCATCGTCTGTTAATGTTTCGATGAATTCTAGATGAATTTTTTCAAGCGTGTCAATATCAATGGAATCAGTATCCAATAAAATTTCAACAATCTTCTCACCAAATTCGCGTTTGGTTTTTATACTATAAATCTCAAGGTTACTTTTACTGATAATTGGTATTAATTTTTTTCGTAAAATTTCTAAGTTCATTTTGACCTCAATAAAATGAGTGGAAATCATCATCCCACTCAACTTTAGGCTTCTAGTATAGCATTTTTTCTTAAAGAATTCAATTTATTCATGCTATTTTTATGATTTTATAATTATTTAGATATTTATTGCGAATCATTTGCAATAAGAACAAAAAATGTTATACTTATATTGCAAATCATTTATAATCAGGAGAGTAAACATGAAGAAAATAATTATTACTTTTGCAATCTTAATTAATCTCATTTTTTTAACTGCATGTACACAGAATATATCAGCTGATATTGTTACGACCATGTTTCCAGGATACGATTTTGCTCGTCAAATAGTTGGAGATAAAATGACTGTTAGTCAAATTATACCTCCTGGTGCCGAAGTGCATGAATATGAAGCAACAAGTCAAGATATGGTTTCCATTAAAGAAGCTAAACTTTTCATATATACTAGCCTTGATATTGACACATGGATAAACGATTCATCATCTATCGGTGGTGAAGACACAATTGTTATCAATTTATCTGAAAATTATACACCGGTTGATTATCCTTATCCAATGGATTTCACTTTAGATCAAATTCAAGCAAATACAATCCATTTCTGGACAGATCCTGCTAATACAGTTCAATTAATCCAGGTAGTTTTAGAACAAATTATTGTTATTGATCCAGATAATGAGCTTTATTATAGACAAAACGCTGAATCTTATATTAATCAAATCAATGACTTTAGTCAATTAATATATGATTTTTTTACAAGCGACACCTATTTAGGTTCAACCATTTACTTTGCTGGACATAATGCACTCGCTTCTTTTGCAGCTAGGTATGGTCTTCGTATCATATCACTTTTTGAAGAATTCAAACCTGATGCTGATCTTACTTCAAATGAACTAATTACATTTATGAATGATGTTAGAGTTGCTAATACACATTACATATTCATTGAAGCTTTGGAATTCCCTAAGGCAGCAAATACTATAAAAGAACAGCTTTCATTAGAAAATTATGATTTAACATTATTGAAGTTATATGCATTTGAAAATGTATCAAAAACTGATTTTGAGGAGAAAGTAACTTATTTGGATCTAATGGAAAGAAATTTCGATCAGCTTCAAATTGCATTGGTTACCACATAAGAAATGATAAATTATCAAAATGTATCAGTATCTTTCGGAAAATTTAATGTATTACATGATATCAACTTTCATCTGAAAAAAGGTGATTTTCTTCACATAGTAGGTCCTAATGGAAGTGGTAAGACAACTTTAGTTAAATTACTTATTGGCTTATTAAAGCCTACGTCTGGTGAAATATTAATGAATCAAAATATGCAGATGGGATATTTACCTCAAAAACTCAACTCCAAAATTAATCTTCCAATGACTGTATGTGAAGTCATCTATAGTGGTTTTAAAAAACAACGTTTATCCCCTTCTAAAGCAGATAAAAAATTGATTGAATCCTGGTTAAATACAATGGAAATCCCTCAATTATTACACGCTAGTATGCACTATTTATCAGGAGGACAACAACAAAGAGTCTTTTTAATTCGTGCCTTAATTTCAAACCCTGATTTATTAATTCTTGATGAACCTACTTCAGCATTAGATCCTTCGTTTAGAGAAAAATTTTATCATTTGTTATACGACTTGCATCAAGAAAGAAACATGACTATTATTCATGTAACACATGACCTAACAGATGCAGTAAAAGAAAATTGTTTAACGATGTATGTTGATCAGACAATCAAATTTTTCGGATCATATCAAGATTTTCAAGAATTTGAACATAGGGGGCATCATCATGTTTGATTTTCTTCAATATGATTTTATACAACAAGCTATAATCATTGGTACCGCACTTGCATTATCAGCATCACTTTTAAGTCCTTTCCTAGTTTTAAACCAACAAGCTATGATTGCTGATGGATTAGCTCATGTTAGCTTTGCAGGTATAATTTTAGGTGTGCTGCTTTCAAATCAACCCCTGTATGCAGCATTACCTTTTGTGATGAGTGCTTCATTATTGATTAAATATTTATCTTCAAAGAAAACAGTGAATGGAGATGCTGCAATTGGACTGGTATCTGCGGTTTCATTTGCAATCGGTTTAATTCTCGTAAAAAAGGGACAAGGCTTTAATATTTCAATTGAAAGTTTATTAGTAGGGAATATTTTTACAGCAACACAAGTTGAGATGATATTATCTATTACAATCACAATTCTTATTGCTATTTTTATCACTATTTTTTATCGACCTTTATTGTTGATGACTTATGATGAAAGTTATGCAAAGTTTTCTAAAGTAAAAACAAATTTATTAGGATATGCACTTGCAGCATTAACAGCTTTCTTTATTGTTATTGGTGTTAGAACAATTGGAACACTTTTAATTTCTGCTTTAGTGATTTTCCCTTCAGTAATTTCAAGTCAAATGACGAAAAGTTTCAAAAATACATTGTTTTTTGGAATTATTTCTTCATTTGTTGTTGTTATAGCTGGTATTTTTATTGCTCATCCTCTTGAAATTCCAGTTGGATCAACAATCGTGATCATTTATGCAGCATTTCTACTTGTTTTATTAGTAATGAAAAACATATTAAGGAGATGACTAACTATTAAAAGTCAAGTACTTTTAGTAGATAAACAGTAAAAACCTCCATTGGCTATATATTTTTTAGAGGTTAGC
>JAFGTI010000059.1 GCA_016934175.1 Acholeplasmataceae bacterium
CGTGTAGCAATGGATATTGATACACTCGGTGATAAGGTTGTAGAAACGCTTCATGATTTAGGTTATTTAAATAGAATTCCAGATATCTATCTATTAATAAACTATGTTGATGAATTGAAAGAGCTGCCAGGCTTTGGCACAAAGAAAGTTGAAAAATTATTAGAAGCCATTAAAAAAAGTAAAACACAGTCTTTAGACCGCCTTATTTTTGGGTTGGGTATTAAGCATGTCGGAGCAAAGGTTGCTAAAACACTGGTTAAACATTATCCTACTATGGAATCTTTAATGCATGCTTCTATTGAAGAGTTGAATTCAATACCTGATATCGGTGAAATGATTGCTCAAAGTATTGTGAGTTATTTTTCCGATGATAATCATTTGAAAATGATTAATGAGTTAAATGATTTAGGACTCAACATGACGTTTCAAAAGCGTGAACAAATTGAACATGCTTTAAACAATAAAACAGTTGTATTAACTGGGAAGTTAACCATATTTACACGTGATCAAGCATCTGACATTATCGAAAAATGTGGCGGAAAAGTAAGTTCTTCAGTAAGCACTAAAACAGATCTAGTTGTTGTAGGAGAAGATGCTGGATCGAAATTAAAGAAAGCGAATGAATTAGGCATCAAAGTGATTGATGAAAAAGCATTTAAGGTGATGGTGGATGGATTATATTAAGGTACATGGTGCTAGAGAAAATAATCTTCAAAATTTAGATATAGAGATTCCTAAAAATAAACTTGTCGTTATGACGGGTATTTCAGGTAGTGGAAAATCCTCTTTAGCGTTTGATACATTATATCAAGAAGGTCAAAGAAGGTATGTGGAAAGCCTAAGTGCCTATGCTAGACAATTTCTAGGAAACTTTGAAAAACCCGATGTAGACCGTATTGATGGACTATCTCCATCAATATCTATCGATCAAAAAACAACTTCTAATAATCCAAGATCAACTGTAGGAACAGTCACAGAGATTTATGATTATTTAAGATTACTTTATGCAAGAGTTGGGATTCCATATTGTCCAGGTAGTGATGAACCTCTAACAAAGCAGTCTATTGAAGAAATGACTAATAGGGTGCTACACTTAAAAGAGGGTACTAGAATTCTTGTGATGTCTCCAATTGTTGAAAGACAAAAAGGAACACATAAAAAGATTGCTGAACAATATTTGAAAGAAGGATTCACAAGGGCATATATTGATGGAGAGAGCGTACTTCTTGAAGAAATGCCTGAGTTAGATAAAAATAAAAATCATGATTTTTTTCTAGTCATTGACCGATTAATTATAAAAGATGGACTGAGATCAAGATTATATGATGCTTTAGAACTTGCTGCAAGATTAGCTGAAGGAAGAACACGCGTCTTAGTTGATGATGATGCGATGCTTCACTTCAGCCAGAATTATGCGTGCGCTGATTCTGATTTTTCAATCCCTAATTTGGAACCACGTTTGTTTTCTTTTAACACACCTATTGGAGCCTGTCCTTATTGTAATGGGTTGGGTATGAAACTAGAGGTTGCAGAAAGCTTAGTACTTGATCCATCTAAGAGTTTAAATGACGGTGGGTTATTACCTTATAAGAATAATAATGATGATAACTTAAGTACATTGATGTTAGAACAGATGTGTAAGTATTATAAAATTGACATGAGCATACCAATTTCAGAGTTGAGTGAAGAAGAAGTGAAGTTGATTTTATATGGAACTCCAGATAAGATTCACTTTAGATTGAAATCATCTTCAGGGCGTATTCATGAAAATGTAGATTATTATGAAGGTTTAATTAATAATTTAACGAGAAGATATAGGGAGACAACAAGTGAATGGATTCGATCGTGGATTGAAAATTTCATGACTGAATCTGAATGTCCAGTTTGTCATGGTGCTAGATTAAATGAAGCAGCTTTATCAGTTCGTGTTGGTGGTTATAATATTGATCGGTTAACACGGTTATCAATCGATGATACAATTTTATTTTTAGCGAATGTTGAGTTAAATAAAGAACAACAACAAATTGCTAAACTCGCTTTGCAAGAAATATTATCTAGACTTACATTTTTGCAAGATGTTGGATTAGGTTATTTAACACTTGCTAGACAAGCGGGTACACTTTCTGGTGGAGAAGCACAAAGAATAAGACTAGCAACACAAATAGGATCTAAACTTACAGGTGTGTTATATGTTTTAGATGAGCCCTCTATTGGTCTTCATCAAAAAGATAATGCAAAGCTCATTGAAACGTTAAAGAAGATGAGAGATTTAGGGAATACTTTAGTTGTTGTCGAGCACGATCATGAGACAATGCTCGCTTCAGATTATTTAATTGATATCGGTCCTCTTGCTGGTAAGCATGGCGGACGTGTGGTTGCTGCTGGCACACCACAAGAAGTCATGGATAATCCTGACAGCATTACTGGACGTTACTTAAAAGGACTAGAAAAAGTAGAAGTTCCTGAAAAGAGAAGAGAAGGAAACGGAAATGATATTTTAGTGATGGGAGCAAAAGAACACAACTTAAAAGATATTAGTGTTGCTTTCCCTTTGGGTAAATTGACGGTTGTAACAGGTGTCTCTGGATCTGGAAAATCGACTTTAGTCAATGATATTTTAATGAAGGGTTTGCAACAAAAATATTATAAAACAAAAGAACATCCTGGAAAACATACTGAAATTAATGATCATCATTTAATTGATCGAGTGATTGATATATCGCAGTCACCCATTGGACGTACACCAAGAAGTAATCCAGCAACATATACCGGTGTATTTGATGATATAAGAGATCTTTATGCACAAACCAACGAAGCTAAGGCTAGAGGATATAAGAAGGGGAGATTCTCTTTTAATGTTCGTGGTGGAAGATGTGAGGCATGTGGTGGAGATGGAGTTAAAAAGATATCCATGCATTTCTTGCCAGATGTTTATGTTCCTTGTGAAGTTTGTGGTGGGAAAAGATATAATCATGAAACACTTCAAATAAAATATAAAGGAAAACATATTGCTGATGTACTCAATATGACGATCGATGATGCATTATCATTTTTTGAAAATCATCCAAAGATTCATCAGAAATTGCAAACGATTCATGATGTTGGCTTAGATTATATTACGTTAGGACAATCGGCAACAACGCTTTCAGGTGGTGAAGCTCAACGTGTTAAATTATCGAGCGAATTATATAGAAAAATTACAGCATCATCCATCTATATTTTAGATGAACCGACAACTGGACTCCATACAGACGATGTGAAAAGATTACTTAAGGTATTGCACCGTATCGTCGATGAAGGTGCAACCATGGTCGTGATTGAACATAACTTAGATATCATCAAGAACGCAGATCATATTATTGACTTAGGTCCAGACGGAGGAGACGCAGGTGGACAAATTGTTGCTATTGGAACACCTGAGCAAGTGGCATTAGTAAAGGAAAGCTATACAGGACAGTATTTAAGAAAAGTATTAAAATAAGAAAAATTTAACTATTTTTGTTATAATAAAAAAGGTTGGGGGAATGAGGTATGAACTCAAACAACAAAAACGATAAAGATCCAAAAAAGCCTACAGAGGAAGAACTCTTAGCTTTGCTTGAAGAGTTGAAGAACAAAAAGAAGAATAGAAATATTCCTTTAAGTTTGGGATTTCTTCTTCACCGAAATTTTGTTGTGCATCTGGGATTATCATTAATTATTAATTATGTGATTGCAGCGGTTGTTTTAGGATTTGCTGCGGGTATTCATCAACCATTGATGGAAATTAATTTATTAGGATTTATGATAGGGATTATTTTATTGACCCTTATTGAAAATTTTGTTAAAATTCTCATGTTTAAATATTTTCTGAGAATCATGATTTTAAGTGTGGGAATTTTGTCAGTATTTGTTCAAATTATTGTTTTGTATGCAATAGATTTGATCTTAGCAAAAGGATTTGGATTCAATGGTATTGAGCATCTATTTGTTTTTGCCTTTTCATTCTCTATTTTGAGAGTCATTACATCAAATTATTTAAGAAGATGGTTATATAAAGAAAGATTAACGATATTTGGAGGTAAGCATAAATGAAATTGAAGATAAAAAACGTGATTGAAGATATGGATCTAGAACTCTTATCAAATCCTAAATCACTGCAAAGAGAAGTAAAATCAGAAATGTTATCTAGACCCGGCGTTGAGCTTGCTGGATTTTTAGACTTTTTTGATAATGAACGCATTATTTTAATTGGTTCTAAAGAATTTCATTTTATGAATCTTTTATCACCGGAAATTAAGAAAGAGCGAATTGAAAAAATATTTGAAAAATTACCTCCAGGGGTTATATTCTCTATCAATGTTGATGTTGATGATTTGATGATTGAACTGGGTAATCTATATAATGTGGCTATCATGAAAAGTAAAATTAGAACGACCCCATTAAGTGGCTTATTGTATCCTTATCTACATTCTAGACTTGCTCCAAGAACAAGTTTTCATGGAGTCTTATTAGATATACACGGTATGGGAACAATGATTATGGGAAAAAGCGGTATTGGTAAAAGTGAAACTGCGCTCGAACTCATAAAAAGAGGACACCTATTAATTAGTGATGATAGAGTAGATATTTTTGAAGCTGCACCCGGTGTCTTAATTGGTAGCGCACCTAAGATTTTAGAAAAGTATATTGAAGTCAGAGGTATAGGTATTGTAGATGTTGTTTCCATGTTCGGTGCTGGTGCATACCGCGAAAACAAGAAGATACGTCTTGTTGTTGAGCTTGAACACTGGAAAAAGGGGAAGCATTACGATAGATTAGGTATTGAAACCGAAACGATGAAAATTTTTAATACTGAAATAGCAAAAATCACTATTCCAGTTTTACCAGGAAGAAATGTTGCTACGCTTGTTGAGAGTGCTGCAATGAATCAAAAGTTAAAGTATTTGGGATATGATGCTGCACTAGAATTGACGAAAGCAGTTGCTATAAAGGCTAGAGGTCTTAGAAAGGATGAAAATGAAGATGAAGATGATTGAGTACATGAAGAAAAATAAACAAACTTTTTACACTTATGGCGGAATGCTTCTTATTTTGGTTGCACTCATTATGGTTGCTGTTTTAACACAGGATGGGACACCTTATAACAAAATTGCCATTGATTTAGGATTTGCACAAATCGCATGGTATGCCATTTTTATCTTAACGGGTATTACAATGGGTGCTTATCTTGCTTATCTAGAATTTAAAAAAGTAGGATGGCATACAGATTTATTATTTGATGCACTATTATGGGCTGTACCTCTATCAATTGTAGGTTCAAGAGCTTATTATGTTATCTTTGATCCAAGTCCTAGTTATCAGTCCTTTATGGACGTTATTAATATAAGTAATGGTGGACTATCAATACATGGGGCTGTTATTACTGCTTTAATCTTTATTATTATCTTTACAAAGCGAAAGAAAATGAATTTTTGGTTGCTTGCTGATATTTTAGCAATCGGATTCCTTGTTGGTCAAATTGCTGGCCGTTGGGGAAATTTTATGAACGCTGAAGCATACGGTCCAATCATTGAAAGTCAATTTATTTTAAATATATTACCTGCTTTTATTAAAGATCAAATGTTTATTGCTGGAGCATTTCATCATCCAACCTTCTTATATGAAGCCATATGGAATTTCATTGGGTTAATTATCTTGTTAATTATTAGAAGAAAGAGAATTTTAAAAGTTGGGGATTTGTTTGCTCTATATTTAATTTGGTATGGATTTGGTAGAGGAGCAATCATTGAACCACTCAGAACCGGTGGAGATCCACTTGATGCACTTAGAATGTTTGGATTACCAACGAATGTTATTCTTTCCCTAGGTTTATTTATGGTAGGTGGGATTGCAATCATCTTATTAAAGAGACATTATATTAAAGATCAACCTTATTATGTTGATTTGTTTGTTGAAAATCAAATTGAGGAGATTAAAGATGAAAACAATTCTATTTGATTTGGACGGTACATTAATTCAAACGACCCAAATTATATTAGATACGTTTGTTTTGACCTTTAAAGAGTTTTTTCCTGAAGTTGAATTATCAGAAACTGAATTAACAAACATGCTTGGTCATACTTTATTTACTACCTTTGGCAATTATACTGATTCAAAAGAAAAAGTAGATGAGATTATTGAGTATTACCGTAAAGTTTCAAATCAGAAGATAGAAGAGGGGTTAATTACTTATCCAAAAGCGAAGGAAACAATGGCTTATTTAAAAAAGAAGGGTTGCACTGTAGGTGTTGTTACTTCTAAGATGAGAAAAGTAGCAACTTATCATTTAGAATTAACAGGGTTATTACCTTACGTTGATGGACTGATTGGTTATGAGGATACAGAAATTCACAAACCAAATCCAGAACCCATTTTAAAAGCGTTGGAATTGTTCAATGCAGAAAAAGAATCCACAGTATATGTGGGTGATCATGAAAACGACATCACAGCAGCAAAAAAAGCGGGTACATTAGCATGTGCAGTGACTTATAGTCATCGGTTAAAAGAAATGCTTTTGGTACAACCTGAATTTGTTATTGATGAGTTAATAAATTTAAAAGATATAGTTTAAGGAGAAAGTATATGTTATATGATGTATTAATTATTGGAACAGGTCCTGCAGGAATTACTGCTGGCATCTATGCTAAAAGAGCAAACCTAAAGGTTGCTATGTTTGAAAAAGATACTCCAGGTGGTCAACTATCTAAGTATAATGAAATTGAAAACTATACAGGAGCGAAAAAAGTCGCTGGGTATGAGCTTGCAACGATGATGATCGATCATGCATATGATTTAGGGGTTGAAGTGATTTATGATGAAGTAGTTCGCGTTGAAAATGATGGAAAAATCAAAAAAGTAATCACACCAAATGAAACCTATGAAACTAAAGTTGTTATTGTTGCAACAGGTAATGTACCTAGAAGATTAGGTGTAGAAAACGAAGATGCATTAGCAATGAATGGTATTAGCTGGTGTGCAATTTGTGATGGACCCTTATATAAAGATAGAAAAGTTGTTGTTATTGGTGGTGGGAATTCTGCAGTAGAAGAAGCTACTTATCTATCAACCTTAGCAACTCATGTTACCGTTGTTCAAAATCTTGCAGATTTGACTGCAGATCCAAAAGCTCAAGATATTCTAAGAAAACAGACCAATGTCGATTTTAGATATAGCACAGTTGTTGATAAGTTCTTAATGGATGATAAAGGATTAACTGGTGTTGTTCTTAAGAATGAAAAAGATGAAAAAGAAACAATCATGTGTGATGGTGTCTTTGAATATGTTGGAATGATTCCAGTTACTGATATGGTCAAGGATTTGGGCATTACGAATAAGTATGGTTATATCGAAGCTAATGAAAAAATGGAAACAAAAGTCGCTGGTATTTACGCAGCTGGGGATGTCATTGTAAAACAAATACGTCAAGTTGTTACTGCAACAGCTGATGGAGCAATTGCTGTTCAAAATAGTTTGAGATATTTAGAAATTTGGGAATAAAATGTCATTTGCACGTACTGTAAAAGAGGAACTTGTGAGTGTTCCTGTTGAGCTTGATGAACAACTTGCCGAATTTTCAGCATTCTTAAATCTCAACACTGAATTTCATATTGAAAACAAGCATAAAATGCTTGATTTCAAAACAAACAATCCAACTGTCGCGAGACGGTTTTTACAGTTAGTTAGAACGCTTTATCAAGCTGAGACACAACTTATAACCCAAAAGCAAGTCAAGCTTAATCAAAAACAAACAGTGATTATAAGAATTGAAACCAGGGTTGAAGATATTATAAATGAGCACGGCTTATTTGATAATCCTATTGATAATCAAGAATTAACAACACAATCGCCAGAAGCAAAAAGAGCATATTTGAGAGCCGCATTTCTTTCTAGTGGATCTGTAAACCATCCGAAGACTGCTGAGTATCATTTAGAGATTTTTTCTAAGAGTTCGGATCTGATTGTTTTCATTCAACAATTGATGAATTACTTCGATTTGAATGCTAAAATAACAACCAGAAGAAAAGGATACATTGTCTATTTAAAAGATGCACAGCATATTAGTGATTTTCTTCAAGTTGTTGGTGCTCAAAATTCAGTATTTCAATTTGAGGATATCAGAATTAAAAGAGATTTTAATAATTCAATCAACCGTGTGATTAATTGTGAGATTGCTAATGAAAAGAAAATATTTATTGCTGCTAATGAGCAATTGAAAGATATTGAAACCATAGAAAAATTCATTCCTGAGCATCATATTGATGAAAAGATGATGATGGTGATGAAGTTAAGAAAAGATAATCCTGAGTCAAGTTTACTTGATTTAACAACAGCTTATGAAGACGCATATGGTGAAACAATTAGTAAATCAGGTTTAAATCATAGATTTATGAAAATTAGACAACTGGCTGAACAAATTAAAGAAGGTAGAAACGTATGATTTTAGGTATTGGTATTGATCTTGTTGATCTAAATCGCATCAAAGAAATTATGACTGAAAAATTTATTGAACGTGTTTTATCCATAGAAGAACAGATTGTTTTCAATAATATTGCAGCTGAAAATATGAAACTCTCTTATTTGGGAAGTAGATTTGCTGCAAAAGAAGCAATCTTTAAAGCAATCAGTCAAGGACCTGGTAAAACGAATTATGTTGACTTTTCAATTTTAAATCATGAAAACGGGAGTCCATATATCAAAACAAGTTTTTTTAAGCACAATGAAACACTACATATTAGCATCACACATACCGATGAGCATGCCATTGCTTATGTGATGATTGAAAAGTAATAACATATTTCCCCACGATGTTGTAATTTGAAGGGGTTTTCGGTATAATTCTTTATGATAAGGATGTGACATTATGGCAAGAGCCCAAAGCGGATCAAGCAAAACGAATAGTAAGACAAAAAGCACGAATAAGAATCCTCAAAAAAATGTAGCAAGTAAGAGTAAAGTATTTAAAGCAAACGAAAAAAGAGAACCGTCCAAAAATGAAATTATGTTTTATCGTATAGGAATTTTTGTAATTACAATTACACTTGTAGTTCTGGCTATCATATTAGTGATTCAGAATTCAAAAATTGAACCTGAAGCAAACCCTTATGAAGATTACTTATCAGTTAATGTTACTGAGTTAACTTATATCACTCAAAAAGATGATTATAATGTTTATGGTGATTTCAGCTATTTTAATGGTAAAGATGAATATGCCGATTTAAGATTAGTATTAAATACAAATGATTATGTCTATGTCTACTTTTATAGAAGTAGTGCAATAGATATAGATATTAAGGATGCAATCACGGATGTTGTTGGATTAGAGAATATGGCTTTTCTATTCTTAGATTTAGATGATACCGCAAACTCTGCATTATTTGAGACGGCTGCAATTGGACATTTAGGCCTTGATTCAACCAAAGATAATATGTTTTTAATTTTCGATATCAATGCTCAGACATTCCAGTTAGAAACAAGATCATCAGACATTGTTATAGAAATTAATAACCTCTAATCAATAATCCATATAAAAGGGCCTAGCCCTTTTGTGCTATATGAAGGAGAAACTATGAACGAAAATATTATATTAGAAATTAAAAATGCATTATCTATTGGAGAGAAACAAATCGTTTCAGTACTTGGTCTTTTAGATGAAGGCAATACAATTCCTTTTATCGCGAGATATCGTAAGGAAGCGACTGGTGGTCTCGACGAAGAACAAATTATGGAGATTTTCAAACAATGGGAATATGCCAATAATTTATTAGATAGAAAAGAAGCTGTGATGCGTCTTATTGACGAAAAAGGGATGCTTACTGATGAGTTAAAGGCTGAAATACTAAAGGCTAAGAAATTAGTTGAGGTTGAAGATTTATATAGACCATTTAAAGAAAAGAAAAAGACAAAAGCAACTGAAGCAGTTGCTAAAGGTCTTGAACCACTTGCAAATTGGTTATTGATGTTTCCTTATGAAGATGTTAAAGAAGAAGCAAGAAAATATTTAAGTGATTTAGTTTTAACAGAAGATGAAGCCATTGAAGGTGCTAAGTATATTATTGCAGAAATGATTTCTGATGACGCCAATTATAGAAAATCACTCAGACAAGAGATGGTTAACCATGGTGTTGTTGTTACAAGTTTAAAGAAGAATGCAGTTGATGAACGTAAAGTATATGAAATGTATTATGAATATTCTGAAGCAGTCAGTAAAATTAGACCACATCGTATATTAGCGATTAATCGTGCAGAAAAAGAAAAAGTGATTTCAGTTAAAATTGATTTAGATAAAGAAAGAATGACTTCTTTTTTAGATAGAAAAGTCATTAAAAGAGAAAATTCAACTGCTGCACCTTATTTAAAAGAAGCAATCGATGATTCGTTAAAGAGACTGATTTACCCAAGTTTGGAAAGAGAAGTCAGAAGTGAGTTAAATGATAAAGCTGAAGAACAAGCAATTGAAATATTTTCTGTAAATTTACAAAAATTATTGCTCCAGCCCCCTCTTAAAGGTAAGGTTATTCTTGGAATCGACCCAGCATTTAGAACTGGATGTAAGTTAAGTGTTGTTAATGAACAAGGGACTGTTTTAGAAAAAGGTGTTATCTATCCCCATGAAAAAACTTTGGGAGGAAGTATTAGTGATCGACAGATTCAAGAATCGCAAAGAGATTTATTGTTATTGATTAAAAAACATAAAGTGGAATTGATTGCTATCGGTAATGGTACAGCAAGTAGAGAAACTGAAAGTTTTGTAGCTACTTTACTGAAAACAACTGGACTTAAAGTTCAATATGTGATTGTTAATGAAGCTGGAGCATCAGTTTATTCAGCAAGTGAACTTGCAAGAGAAGAGTTTCCTGATTTTTCCGTTGAGGAAAGATCAGCAGCATCAATTGCGAGAAGATTACAAGATCCGTTATCAGAACTCGTTAAAATTGATCCTAAGAGTATTGGAGTAGGTCAATATCAACATGATGTGACACCTAAGAAATTAAATGAATCATTAAATTTTGTGGTTACTCAAGCTGTCAACCAAGTGGGCGTCAATATTAATACAGCCAGCAAGGCACTTTTGATGTATGTATCTGGGTTAAATAAGAGTAGTGCTGAAAATATTGTGAAGTATCGTGATAAGTTAGGTAAGTTTAGCAGTAGAAAAGATATTATGGGTGTTCCTAAGTTGGGAGCAAAAACATTTGAACAAGCTGCAGGATTCTTAAGAATTCCTGAGGGTGATGAAGCATTAGACATGACAGCGGTTCATCCGGAATCATATAAGATTGCTAAGACGATTATGAAAAAATATAATATCACTGGTCAGATGTTTGGTAAAGATATTGTTAAAGATGCTGTTGAATCAATTGATCGAATCAAGTTAAGAGAAGAACTAAAAGTGGACAAGTATACACTTGATGATATCTTAGATGCGTTTGTCGCACCACTAAGAGATCCTAGAGATCAATTTGCTCAACCACTTCTTAGAAGTGATATTTTGAAATTAGAAGATTTGAGTATTGGTATGGAGTTAGAAGGGACAGTAAGAAATGTCGTTGATTTTGGGGCATTTATCGATGTAGGACTAAAAGAAGATGGACTGCTTCATATTTCAAAAATTGCCAAACATTACATTAAACATCCTAAGGATGTCTTAAATGTTGGTGACATCGTTAAAGTCTATGTCTTGAATATTGATTTAAATAGAGGTAAAGTCGGATTGACCATGTTAAAAGATACTAAATAGGTTGACAATATTATAAAAATACGCTATTCTATATAGGCGCGAAAGCGTAAATGATGGCTGATGGAGTAGTACTCAAGTTGGCTGAAGAGGCGCCCCTGCTAAGGGTGTAGGTCAGGAAACTGGCGCGAGGGTTCAAATCCCTCCTGCTCCGCCATCACTAGGCCCGTTGGAGAAACGGTTAACTCACATGCCTTTCACGCATGCATTCATGGGTTCGAATCCCATACGGGTCACCAA
>JAFGTI010000060.1 GCA_016934175.1 Acholeplasmataceae bacterium
AAAACTCTATTAATTACCGTTCCATCAGTAAACATTTCAAAAACCTATAAGTTAAAGGTTTTATTTACTGAAACAAGAGAAATTGAACGTGTTGTATCACTTCAAAATCTATACGATACTGATGATTTTGAAAGTTTATATACTTATACAGGAACTTTAGGTGTAAGTTATGAAGAAGATCAAACAGTATTCAGACTGTGGGCACCATTAAGTCAAAGTGTGACACTTAATCTTTATAATCAAGGTCATCCTAAATATAATGATCAAGGACAACTTAATGATGAAATAACACCTTATCAAACTGAGACTCTTCAAAAGATAGAAAATGGTGCTTGGGAAATCAAATTAAGTGGAGATTTCGATTTCAAATATTATACTTTTACCGTTAATAACAATGGAACAAGCAATGAAGTCGTTGATCCTTATGCTTATTCTACAGGTGCTAATGGTCTAAGAGGTATGATTGTAAATTTCAATGATATTAATCCAGATGGTTGGACATATGATTCACGTCCTGATACTATAACTAATCTAACTGATTATATAGTTTATGAACTTCATGTAAGAGATTTAACAACACATAGTTCTTGGAATGGTACTGAAGATTACAGAGGTAAATTCATGGGATTTACTGAAAGTGGCACTACATTCACTGATGAAGAAGTTACTGTAACAACAGGGTTAGATCATCTTGAAGAACTCGGTGTAACTGCTGTTCAGCTTCTACCTATATTTGATTTCGGATATGTCGATGAAGTCAAAGTTGCAAATGACCCTAATTATACAAATACATTTAATTGGGGCTACATGCCTTACAATTTCAATACATTAGAAGGTTCTTATTCTACTAATCCATTTGACGGACGGGCAAGAATCAATGAATTTAAACAATTAGTGATGGCACTTCATGAAAAGGATATTAGAGTCATCATGGATGTTGTTTATAATCACACTGGTGAATCCTCAACATCTAATTTCAATGAAATTGTTCCTGGTTACTATCACAGAATGACTGAAGATGGTGGTTTTTATAATGGTTCAGGAACTGGTAATGAGACAGCTTCTGAAAGAGCGATGATGAGAAAGTTTATGGTTGATTCTGTTCACTTCTGGGCAACCGAATATAATTTATCTGGATTTAGATTTGATTTGATGGGACTCCATGACGTCGATACAATGAACGAAATTCAAGCTGATCTCGAAGATATCGATCCAACAATGATTGTTTATGGTGAACCATGGATTGGAGGAACTTCTCCATTATCAACATCCATTAGAGCAGATAAAGGAAATATTGAAGACTTAAATCTTATTGGTGCATTTAACGACAATACAAGAGATGCCATCAAAGGAAGTTTCAATCAAGCTGGAGATAAAGGTTGGGTTCAAGGTAATGCTACAGATGATATCGTTCAAGGTGTAAAATATGGTATTGTTGGTGGTATTGATTTTCCTGATATCACTGCATTTGATGCATGGCATTTAAATCCTAATCAAACACTTAATTATGTATCTGCACATGATAATAATACTTTGTATGACAAATTAAGACTCTCTGGAGTTAAAACTGCTGATATAGAGGCTGAGCAAATCCAAGCAAATGCCATTGTATTAACATCACAAGGGATTCCGTTCTTACATGCAGGTGTTGACTTTATGAGGTCCAAACCTTTAGTGGGTGGTGGATATGATGAAAATTCATATGAATCTCCAGATGTTGTAAATCAATTACGTTGGGATCGAAAAGCCCAATATGTGAATGTTTTTGAGTACTATAAGGCTTTAATTGAAATTAGAAAATCATTTACTCATTTCAAAATGAATAATAAAGATGATATCTTATCTCGATTACAATTTTTAGATACTGATTCTGGTAATCAAGCGATTGCTTATCAAATAGATGGACTAGATAACGAACCCGATGTCATTGTTATTCATAGTAGTAATCCAAGTAGTGCACTTGCTCAAGTTAACCTTGAAACTGGAAAATCTTATCATTTGCTCACTTATTTTGAAGAAACTAATTTAAGTGGTATTGAAACGGTTACTGACACAATATTCGTCCCTATACATACTACTGCCATTTTAATCGAAGTCGTCGATCCATCAGTAACCATCAATGAAAGTTCTGTAACAATTGATGTAGGCGACACATTCAATCCAGCAGATAATGTAACTGTCAATAATAGTTCTGCTTCTATCTACTACTCAAATTATTATGATATCAACGTTCCTGGTCGTTATACAATTACTGTTGCTGTCGTTGAATCTTATGGTCCAATTAACATGTATTTCTATACACTTTATGTTTCTGGGAATATGTTTAATGTCACTATAGATGATACTCAGATTGGAGATTAAAAATATGAAAAAAACAATTTATCTATCTTTATTACTCTTAATGATTTTCGGTCTTGCATCATGTAAAAAGGGTGTTGAGGCTGGGGATATCACAGTACAAGTCGTATCAGAGATTATTGAAACCGATTCAATTGATGTTCACCTTGTTATTCCAGTAGAATTAAACACAGAAGCTGAATTATATGAAATTGTAATGAATGTCGCTAGTCAAACCTATGAAAAGTACTTCGATACAATTGGTTCGTCTACTTATTCATTGATTATTCATTGTTATGCAACAAGTGCTGAATATGATGCAAACACTCAATCTTATGGGCAGCTCAGTATGATGATTAATGAAACAATCACTAATCCTGGTTTAACATTAGATCAAAACGACTTAACATTTGAATAAAAAAAGACACTTCTTGAGTGTCTTATAGAAGGAACTTAGGTTCCTTTTTTTATATAAAAATCTTTTTCCCATGAATGAGCATAACAAGCATTGTCGATATTCCCATACCTAATTGATAGAAAACAGGAGAAAACGCTGGTTCAAATAAACCAATAACAAAGCTTAGTAAAGCTGGTATTGTCGTCATGAGCATCAAAAATTTCAAACTATCTATATAGGTGAAAAATTTTGAATATCCAAATTTGAAAAGTTGAAGAACGAGCGATAGTAAAATGATAAATAGCATATTTAATGCAATACTTGTTATTGAATTGACTAAGAGTGTGTATAAAACAATATAGGGGCTAAATGATGACTCAATAAATTGACCAAATTCAAAATACATCATTGATCTATCATCACCTTGAGCTAGGTTTAATTCAAGAAAACTCACAGGATGTTCGAATCCGCTGTAATTTTTTCCTGTCATGATAGCATTATCACCATTCACATACACAATTTCATTTTCCTTGAATATAACTTGTTTTTTGGTCATATCATATTCAGAAGATTGATAGTTGAAAATATAAGTTATTCCTAAATGTTCGAAAGTGTATTGATCATCAGTGGAACATACAAGTCTAGATGCAGTAATACTACATGTGTCTGGAAGATTCCAACTGGGCGTTTGTGTAACAAAACTTTCTTCTATGAAATCCAGACGCCATCCTTGCTCTTTTACTATCAAATAATTCAAAGGGAAGATATTAACCATGCAAATAATTACAAAATAGATTAAATACTTCCAGAATTTCTCATTGACTCGCGTCATAATTTTGCTGTATTGAAAAGAATATCTAAAAAATCTTGCTAAAAACATTAAATGTATTCCCCGATTCTATCAGGATCAATTGTAACGATTAATGTTCCAAACGCAGGTATAGTTAAATCTCCATAAAGAATTTCTAAAAATTCAACATCAATCATTCTAGAATCTGGTGATATATTATGCAAAACTAAAACTGCTTGTTTAATTCCTTCGTGTTCAACATACCTTACATAACCTTGAATATTTGAATCGTTATCTTGATAAGCTTCAAAATAATTACCAAACATTAAAGCAATATTTTCTCTTCTTACTTTAATAATTTCCTGATATTGAGTAAAAAGTGAATTTTGATCGTTCATTTGTAATGAAACAGCGACTGTTTGATCATTTGAACCATCACTTGGCAACCATGAAGTTTGATATTCAGGTTCGCCCCATATAAAAGGTTGTCTACGGTATTCATCATATACAATGCCATAACCTGTTATATAGTCTCCTTCGTATCGTTCACCCTTCATACCAATTTCTTCACCGTAATATATGAAGGGACTTCCTGGCATCGTTAGTGAAATACGTGCTGCTAAAGCTAATTTCTCAAAAGAATTAAATGAACTAAATCCAGTCATTGATGCGATTCTATCAATATCATGATTACTAATAAAAGGTGCGTCTACAAAATTGGGTTTGATATCTCTTATTGCACCAAAACTCTTTTGTATATTTGAAACAAGTTGATATCGATTATTTCCATTTCCAACTTTATCCCAGATGTTATAGGCAGCACTAAAATCAAATAGTGCATCTGATCCAATATAATAATCTGTATAAAGTGCGTAATTATATTCAAATACTTCAGAAATTAAAAAACTATTTGGATCTACTTCTTTAATATGTTGATTGAGTTCGAAAATCAATAATGCATTATCCAAAGTTTGATTATTGCTTTCAATTAAATGCCTTGCTGCATCAATTCTAAATCCATGAACTCCCATGTTTAAATAGAAATCTGTAATATTTTCAACTTCAGTAATAACATCAGGATTTTCAAAATTTAAATCTTTCATTCCGCCACCGAAACTTTCATAAGCAGTGTTATTATTCCAAACATAATAATCTCGATAAGGGCTATCACTTGAACTTGCCGCGGATACATACCATGGATGTTGATCTGAAGTATGATTAATGACTAAATCAATCAAAATATCAATATTTCTTGAAGCAGCTTGGTCTATTAAATTTTGGAAATCTGCTAAAGTGCCATAATCAGGATTAATATCATAATAATCAGTAACATCATATCCATGATATGAAGGTGACGTGTTTATCGGCATTAACCAAAGTGCAGTTACCCCTAATTCAGCGATATAATCAAGATTTTCAGTTATCCCATTTAGATCTCCGATGCCATCTTGATTACTATCAGCAAATGATCTTACAAATATTTCATAATAAATATCATTTTGAGGGAATGCATCAGTTAATATTTCTATATCTGTAGGTTCATCTTCAATTGGTTGACATGCCCCAAATCCAATTGAAAGCAAAAACAGGATAACAATATATATAATTTTTTTCATCAAAATCCTCTTTTCCGCATTGATTCAGTTTTGTTTAGAAAATTATTTTTTCCTGTTGGCTTTTCTAAATCAATCACTTTTGTTTTTGTTATATAATCATGCAATGTACGATTTGATGATTTTTCAGACAGAAAGAAAAATGAAAGAATTAAATATGCCCCAAAGGTTGAAATACTTAACACCAATTTAATAATTTCTCTTAAGAAAATTCTCCAAAGCTGAGCTTCTTGCCCGTTGATATCAACAATAATTGTTTTTTGGAATCTCTTGCCTAGTGTCTGTCCTTTTGTAAAAAAATGTGGAATGAAATAAAATCCAACAAATGAAACCCCACTTACAATATAAGGCAATGGTCCGAAGTAAACACCAAGTGGCATTGATATAATAACAAAAAGGGCAACTGCAGATGTATCTATAGCAAAACCTCTAACTCTTTTTTCAAATGTAGGGATCATAATTTTACCTCACTTATTTTCTAATTTAATTATAACACATGCAATTTGTGAAACCGTTTGCAAAAACTAATAAAAAAGGCTCTGAGAGCCTTAATTAATTTATTGATAGATAAATACTTTTATCGTTGCTACTTGCTAAGTATACATCTATGGATGGATAATTAGAGAGGACAATAGGATTAGTTAGTAAAAAATATGGTTCAGTTAACGCTTGTTTGCGTAAAACTTGTTCTAAGACATCTCGAATTAAAATACCTGTATCTTCTGAATCTACGCCCGTTACAAAAGGATTCTCCGAATAATCAAAAACATAATCATTAGTTGCTGCTTTATAATAGACATCATCTTCAAAAACCATATTATCAACTCTAGTACTATTATAACTTCCGTAATTAGTGCTCATAAATGCTTTGATTTGTGCACCAGTTAAATAAGTGGTTTTAATCTTATTGTCAAATGGAAATATTTCGTATAGTGTGCCTATTGTTATATTTTGTCCACTTTGAATAGACGCTCTGGTTCCACCTGAATTATGAAATCCAATATCGCTATCTGATGCTAATCGAATTAATTCAGCCATATAGGTCGTCAATGATGATTCACTCATATAAGCTCCAGATCGAATTATCACCCTTGTAATCAATGGTTCAACTTGATTGTAAAAAATATCAATTACAGGCTGTACAACATCGCTTTGAATAGAAAATCTGTTATCTGATGATGCTGTTAAATTCACAGCAAATGCCTGAGTTACTTGTTTAAATTCATCAAATTCCAAGGTTACTTTTCCCAGATTATTTCCATTTGCCCCTGATTGAATATAGGGTAATCTAACACCAGTTCTCGTAATATAATCTGCATATGCAGAATGACTATGTCCATTGAATACTGCATCGATTCTCTGATTTCCAGTGAGTGCACTCATTGATTGATTATAACCGGAATTGATTCCATTATCATGAATGACAGCTAATACAACATCGACTTGTTCTATGGTTCTTAATTGTTCTGCATAATAAGCAGTCCAATAAACTGGGTCATCGAAAAAATATCCCTCAATTTTAGAAGTTGCTATACTTGATTCTAATCCTGAACCGATAACACCTATAATTCCAATTTTAAGATTTCCTTTTTCAATAACAGTGTATGCATCAATATAATCTGGTCGTGTTTGTGTACCCTCTAGAAAGATATTAGCACCTAACAAAGGGAAAGTTGCTTGTATACTACCAGAACTTTGATCTCTAAAATCAGTAATCACATCAATTCCCCAATCAAATTCATGATTACCAATAGTAAATGCATCTAATTGCATCTGAATTAACGCAGACATCGTTGATGCCCCATTATAATAATTCGAAAGCAAAGACCCTTGTAATATATCACCGCCACCGATAAACAAAGTATTTTCTGGATTCAAAGTTTTTTCATTAGAGATAAGATTTCCAATATTTGATAGTCCCATTTCAGATCCATCTTCTAAGATAGCTCCATGAAAATCGTTGATGTAATATATATTTAAATAATCAATATTTTCAGCTTGTACGACATCTTGAACAGTTATTTGAATCGTATCTGAGTCATTATTACCTGTGCCATCAGAAACTGAGAAAACAATATCATAGACACCAACTTCTGTGTAGTTCACTTGCGTGTCATCCACTTCAATTTGGTCTGTCAGGTTACCATCTTCAGGGTCATAAGCAACTGCACCTTCAAGTAAGTCTGGTAAATCATCACCAATATTATAAGTAAATGAAAACACACCAAATATAAGAGGTGGAGTCACATCTTCAATATTTTGAGTGTCAATTACAATGATAACAACAGTTACTTTACTTGTATTATCTGAGGAATCAAAAACAAAATATGAAAGATTATAAATTCCTGGAGTATTAAAATCTATCATAGTTAAGTCGTATGTAATATTTCCAGTTACGTCACCATCTATAGCATCCGTAGCTGATATACCATGTAAAAAATCAGGTAGTTCATCATCAATATAATATGTAATATCAACTGCTCCAATAATTGATGGGGGTACTGAATCTACAACTTGTTGTTTTGGATTGCATCCAAAAAGAGTTATTATTAATATTAAAAATAATAGCAAAAACTTAATTTTTTTCATAGAGTAACCATCCTTTGCAAAAGTATTATAACATAAAACATTTCAAGGCTATATTTTTTATGATATAATTTAAATTGAAAAAACTCGAGGAGGAAAAACATGATTAAAGTGGAGAACCTCACAAAGACATTCATTAAATACGAGAAGGAAAAAGGCTTGATGGGAATGCTAAAAGCTTTTTTTAATGCAAAAAAAGTGGAGAAAATAGCTGTAAACCATATCAATTTTGAGATTCAACCCGGAGAAATTGTTGGTTATATTGGGGCAAATGGCGCGGGTAAAAGCACAACAATAAAGATGTTAAGTGGTATATTAACACCTACGGAAGGAACTGTATCAGTCTTTGGACTAGATCCTAAAAAAGATAGAATTGCTCATGCCTATAACATAGGTGTCGTCTTTGGACAGAGGACACAACTATGGTGGGATCTACCATTAACTGAAACATATACCATTTTGAAAGAAATTTATAATGTCAGTGATGAAGATTATAAAAAGCGTATGGAATTTTTCAATGAAGTTTTAAACATTGATGACTTTATAAAAAGTCCGGTAAGAACTCTATCTTTAGGTCAAAGAATGCGCGCAGATATTGCTGCGAGTTTACTACATAATCCCAGAGTCTTATTTTTAGATGAACCTACTGTGGGTCTTGATGTTGTTGCTAAACAAAAAATGCGTGAAGCCATCAAATTAATGAATAAAACATTCAATACGACAGTTATATTAACGACTCACGATTTAGATGATATTGAAGAATTATGTAAGCGAATCATCATCATTGATGAGGGAAAGCTCATTTATGACGGTTCACTTACTAAAATTAAAAAAGAATATGGATTTATGAAAAACGTTATTTTTGAAATGAAAGATGCATTTTTTGAAGATATTAATTTAAATGAAGTATTTAAACTTAAACCAGATGAGCTCAAACAAGAAAAAAATGTTAATAAATTAAATATAACATTTGATAAACGAAAAATTACTGTTTCTGAAATTACCGATTTAATTATGAAAAAATATGCTGTTATCGACATAGAAATCAATGAAACACATATCGAAGATATCGTTAGAAATATTTATGAGCATGGGTTAAATCATGACTAGTTTTTTAAGAAAGTATATTCCTTTTACTAAGGCACAAATTCAAGAGTTCATCGCCTATAGGGCACATGCCATTATTTGGATATTAATGGAGTTTTTCTATTTGTTGCTTCAGTATTTCATATGGAAAGCTGTCTTTTTAAATAGTGCAACAAATATAATCAAAGGATTTACTTTCACACAAATGCTGATATATATATTTCTCATAAGAATCGTCAGCTCCTTAACTTTTGTGATGCCTAGCTCATATATTAGTGATGATGTTAGGAGTGGTAGTATTTCTATGATGCTCATTAAACCCATTTCATATCGAACTCAATTATTTTTCCGAAGTTTAGGTGAATCCGTTAATTCCATCATTTTTTTCGTTATTCCTTTAACTATTGCAGCTTTTATTACTTCGTTTTTCGTTAATTTAAATATTTATATTGATTTTATGACCATTTCATTTTTTGTAATTAGTTTACTATTTGCATTTCTTATTCGATTTTTTGTAGATTATATTTTTGGTCTTATTATATTTTTGACAATCAATAGTTTTGGTATCTTCCAATTACGTCGTGCAATAGAATCAATTTTTTCTGGAATGATTATTCCAATTATCTTTTTTCCACCCGTATTGCTTACAATTGCTAAAATCCTACCTTTTATGCAAGGTTTATACGTTCCAGTGCGTGTGTTTATGGGCGAATATGAAACTCTCTTTGATTTACTTAAAGCAGTCGGATTTCAACTAGGTTGGATTGTTTTATTATTAGTTTTAAGTAATATAATGTGGAACCGAGTTATTCGTAAGCTCGTTATTATGGGGGGCTGATTATGAGAAGACACATTTCTATATATAGAAAATTTGTTGCACAATATTTGAAAAAATTATTAGAATATCGTACAGATTTCATTATTGGAATACTATCTTTTGTTTTCATTCAAGCAAGTGGCATACTATTTCTATATTTGGTTTTTCAAAATATCAATGAATTAAATGGATGGAGTTTTGAAGAACTTCTACTTATTTATGCTGTTTTTCAAATTCCTAGAGGTATAGATCATCTACTTACTGATAACATCTGGCTTATACCTAACTATATCATCAGAGGAGAATTTGATAAGTATTTACTTAAACCTTTAAATGTTTTATATAGTATCATATCTGAATTATTCCAAATTGAAGCAATCGGAGAACTTTTAGTAGGTATTGGTTTATTGATTTATGTGTTTCCAGTACTTAATATACACTTAGTTTGGATTGATTTATTGTTTATCCCTCTATTAATTATTTCAGGTACAGTCATTTATACTAGTATCAAATTATTCACTGCAACATTCGCTTTTTGGATTAAAAATAGCAATAGTGTGATGGTCGCGTTTTATGATGTTGCTGAATTCACAAAACAACCTTTATCTATCTATCCAAAGAATTTCCAATTTTTATTAAAATACATCGTTCCATTTGCCTTTACATCGTATTTCCCTAGTGCCTATCTACTTGGTAAAGGGGATGGTCTATCCATTGTATTACAATCAATTGTAGTGAGTATTATTGCAGCAATTCTTGCTTATAGTTTTTGGTTAAAAGGATTAAAGACCTACGAAAGTGTTGGTAATTAGTGTTACAATTTTTAACTGTCTAGATTAATAAATAAGCTTTAGTTTCTTATGATATAATATCTAGGTGAGGTGGAATGATGAAAATAGTTAAAGATTTAAGTTGGATACAAAATGATCTAATTGCACATCGAGGTCTTTATACGATAGATGGTTCAATCCCAGAAAATTCTAAGGCAGCCTACTTAAACGCTTTGGATAAAGGCTATTCAATTGAATTAGATATTAATGTCTTGAAAGATGGCACAGTAATCGCATTTCATGATCCTAGCTTAAAAAGGTTATGTAATGATTCTAGATTATTGAGTGAACTCAACTATAACGATATAAAAGACTGCCATTTATTAAATACTGAACAAAAGATTATGCGTTTTGATGAGGTTCTTGAACTCGTTGATGGGAAAGTTCCCTTACTTATTGAATTAAAACCCTTTGGTGATGTCTCTCTTTTATGTAATTCATTAGTAAAAAATCTTACCGATTACAAAGGGAAATATGCGATATTTTCTTTCCATCCTAAAGTGGTTATGTGGTTTAAGAAAAACCATCCTGAAATCATTAGAGGTCAAATTGCTGAATATTTTAATGATGATCAAAAAATGAATGTATTTACTAAGTATCTCATGAAATCGATGTTTTTTAATCGTTTAACAAAACCAGATTTTGTTAGTTATGGTATTCACGATTTACCTAATCATTATTGCGATAAATTAATGAAAAAAGGCATAACTGTTATTAGTTATGCCGCTAGAAATCAGGATGAATTTGATTGCATAAAATCCCATTATCATAATACGGTTTTTGAATTTTTTGAACCTAAAAAATAAG
>JAFGTI010000061.1 GCA_016934175.1 Acholeplasmataceae bacterium
AAAAGAAACCTTTTTGCGACGGCACACATAAAACATTATAAAGATTATTAATTTGAATACAAAGAAACCATAAAAAAACAGAACTAACTCAGTTCATGTTTTTTTTCTTTTCTTCTATTAACCTCATATAATTTTTAAAAGCTTGTTCTGTAGCTTGATTCCAGGTCCGATATAAATCCGTGAATGCTCTTTCGGATATTTTTTTATATTCATCAGCATCATTAAATATATCAATTATTTTTTGTGAATAAAGAATTGGATCATTTTCCGATATATATCCATTAACATTTTCTGTAATAGTATCAGCTGTTGCAGCGTCTCTTAAAAATAGAGTAGGTGTCTTTTGGCTCGCAGCTTCAATTTGAACTAAAGAACTCGCATCATAAAGCGAAGGAAATACGAATAAATCAGCAAGAGCATAATAGCTTGAAAGCTCAATTCGGTTCATAATTTTTCCTGGAAAATAAACAAGATTATCAAGTTCGAACTTCTTAATTAGCTGTTTCATTTCATGTTCATAAGGTCCTTTACCAACAAAAAGCATTTTAAATTTAAATCCCTTTAATTTCAATTGATGTAATGCATTAATAGTAAACCCTAAATTTTTTACAATATCAAGGCGTCCTACATAAAGAAATACTTTTTCATTTGATTCAATATGATATGTTTTTCTTAATGCCTTTAGAGTATTGATATCCTCGAATGGCAATAAATCAGTTGCATTCAATTGAACTTTAGGCATTTGTTTGGCTCCATATTCAAAAAAGATCTCAGCTACTTTTTTATTAACAGCCCAACATTCATCGCAACTATTAAATATATTCATAATTTCTTTGATTGCAATATCCGATACAATATGACTTTTGGTTCGTTCATAGAAATCTTTCTTATACTGACTATGTAGTGTAGCAACAACAGGGATATGATGTTTTTTAGCATAAGCTATCCCAGTTTTACTCACTGTGAAAGGAGAATGAATATGAACAATATCAAGTTTAGCATTTTTAAGTATTTTTTTATATTTATAATCTAAAAATGGTAATGATAAATCATAGTCCATAAAAGGTATTTTTGCTTTTATCGATCGAACTACTTGATATGGAGATTCATCTACATATTTACTCTTTCTTGAATCAGGAGCAAATACGATGATATTTGCTTTTTGAGATAATTGTTTAGCATAATTATCAACGACGACAACAACTCCATCGACCATTGGAAAAAAAGAGTCGACAAATAATCCGATTGTTATTTTATTTTTATCAATCATTTTTCATCTTCCTAACCTAGATATCTTCCCGTTGTGTAAGCTTTCGTATTCAGCCTTATTCTATCACTGCTTAATTGGTTTTGAAAATTTTTTATTATTTTGATAACCTCATTTTTATCTTCAACTGTGAAGTCGAGCCTTAAATTATTAATGCCTGAATTTTTAATTTCATCTATATAATCTATAAGATTTATTGCTTTAGCATTTAATATTCTAAGATTACAATTTCCGTCATTAATTAAAGGCATTTTTTGTCCCAATCGGTCTTGCAAATAATATTGATTATCTTCACATAAATGACAGTTAGTCTGAGTCTTGAATGTTTTAGCAATTGGGCAATATTTCGTAATCATCAGATCAATATGTCCATATACAACGAGTTCGAGATTGGGTATCGCACAAAACTTCTCTTGATACCTCTTCGAAAATGCAAGCAAATTTTTTCTAGATAATTCAGGAGATAAAGTGACAGTTTCTACATGATACTTAGATAATAAATGCGCCGTATAAATATTTGTAATATTTAAAAATTCATTGGCAATTAATGGATACTTATTTTCATATAAACTTCCAATCTCATTTACAACAGATTTCTCTTTGATATAATCAATCTTTTGACTTTGAATTCTCTTAATTATCGGAAGCAATTCACAATCATAATCTTGATTTAAATGCATTGTGTCTTCATAATAAATTGTACTTATTTTTCGTTCGATTGCTGCTTCAAGTTGTTCTGGTTTAATTACTTTGACTATTATACCGCTAGGAGATGATACAAATCTAGAATCGCCTAAGTCTGGATCTAAAATAATCTGATGGTTTATTCTTTCTAATCTTTTTAGCATTATCTCATTGAGTGCACTTCTTCTGATTTCATTAATCGTTTTTATAGGAATAAATGACTGATTGTCCGTATTGACTTGTAAAGAATTGAAGAAAAAAGGAGTGTTACCCAGTTTTGACAATTGTTCTATAATTTGTTCTTCAGTGACTGGGGCTTGTACTGCTTTTTCTAAAATATTTTCAGAAGAAACCTTGACAAAGTGATTTCCATCAGTGAGTTCAAAAATAAATCGCTGATTAACAGATACACTTGCTACACCTTTCAAACCGATGCATTTATAGTTTTCATTAAGATACCCAGAAAGATCTGTTTCTAATTCAGAGTCTAATGTTTTAACAACCAGTGAACCTTTAGATACTGATTCAGTAAGATCAAGTTGAATAATATCTGTTTTTTCAGCTTTTTTGACTAATTTATTACCTATTAATATTCTTGATACTAAATTACCGTAATCCGTCTCACCTATGATTCTATATCCATCGTTAATACTGAGACTATCAATCAACTGGATAGTTGCTTTATTATCTTTATAATTAATGACTGTCCCAATTGGAACACCTAAATGATTAGGACGAAATTGATTATTGATATTCTTTGGATCTTCATTTAAAATATAACCTTTTGTATACTCTCTGTTAAATACTCTTTTTAATCGATCAACTTCTGACATAAAGTTCATCTGAAAATGATTAACGTAGTTATCAATAGCTTTTCTATAAGAAAGAACACTTTGTATGACGTATTCAGGCTTTCTCATCCGTCCTTCAATCTTAAAGGAATCTACACCAGCTTCAATAAGTTCGTTCATATATTCTAAAGTCATGAGATCTTTAGTTGACAGCAAATAACTCTGATCTGAAATAGTTTGATTTTCTTTGATTAGTTTATATGTTAATCGACAAGGTTGTGCGCATTCTCCACGATTTCCAGATCTACCACCTTGCATTGAACTCATCAGACAATTACCTGAATAACTCACACATAACGCACCATGTATAAAAACTTCTATTTCAATGTCAACATTTTTCTTAATATGGCGAATTACACTAAGGGGTGTTTCTCTAGCCATGACAATTCTTTTAACCCCTAATTCTTTCAAGAATTTCACTTGATTAATGTTATGAATGTTCATTTGAGTTGAAGCATGTATTTCTAGAGTTGGATATCGCTTAATGAGTAAATCCATGATGCCTAAGTCTTGAATGATAAAAGCATCCACATGGTTTTTAACAAGAAAATCTGTAAATTCCAGGAGTTCCTCAACTTCATCATCAAAAATGAGCGTGTTTACTGTAACATACACAAAAACACCACGCAAATGTGCGTAGCGAATTGAATCAATTAAATCTTCTTCATCAAAATTATCAGAAAATGCTCTTGCTCCAAATTTCTTTCCTGCAAGATACACAGCATTGGCCCCTGCATTAATCGCACCAATTAATGATGCCTTGTTTCCTGCGGGTGCTAATAGTTCCATTAAACTCATGATTATTCACCTCAAAATGAATACTCTCATTATATCAAAAACCAGCCAATAAAAACTATTTTGTAAAAGAATATTTAATTCATTTAAACTTAATGTTTAGCAAATCTTCAGAATACTCCCATAGCTTTTTCGCATTAAGCAAATTTTGTGATTTTTTACTAGGAGCGATTGATTTTCCTTCTTTGATATAATGACCAGATTTGTCTAAATATTCATCCTTTAAAGCAATATCAACCATATATTTTGCTGGATAATAAGCATCAGTGCCTTTGCTTCTTCTTTTATTCCAAAACCAATTCACGAGTCCACTAGTTTTTTTAGCACCTATTTCTGTATTTACTAATCCTGGATCAATTGCATAAATTTTTACATCTTGATGTTTTCGAGCAAATTCTTTAACAAAAAATACATTATATAATTTTGATCTTTTATAACCTTTTAAAACATTATACATTTTTCTAGATTGAATATTTCTCCAATTCATTGATGCCCAATAATGAGAATATGAACTTACTACGAGAATTCTAGAATTCTCAACTTTTTTTAATAATGGATAAATATAAGATGTTAAATTAAATACTGCCAGATGATTAACTGCAAATGTCATTTCATTCCCATCGTTATTCTCGTGATATCCAGTACTAACAATACCAGCGATATTCATCAATATATCAACTTTACCATCATATTTTTGATTAACCTTTTCAATCAGAGATAATGCAGCAAGCTTTGTTTGAGTGTTATCCGATAAATCACCTAAAACAAAATCAAGATTTGCATTTTTAGTTAAAGGTTCAAATTCCTTATTGACTTGATCTATCCGATATTGGTTTCTTCCTAAAGCAACTACATTTACATTTGCTTTGAGCAACAGTTCTACAACAGCTTTTCCAATACCAGATGTAGCACCTGTAACTATGGCTATTTTATTCATAAGATTCACCTCACTTTTATCATACCTGAAACTTTAAAAAAAAGGAACCATAGCAATGATTCCAATTTTAAATTTACGCTATTTGTTTAAAGAAATACGGAATAACTACTATCATATTAATCACTAGAATAACCATAAATGCTAGTAATCCACCAATTGTTAGTGCTAAATATAGTGAATATAAAATAGGAACAATAAGTAGTACATTCCATAAAATATTTTGTGATAGTGCGATTTGAATCCAGATATTACTTTTAACAAATGTTAATACATATAAACTAATAATACCTAAAGCAGCTGGAATAAAGAATAAAAAGCTTGCTCCACTTAATATAAATCCTGTGAGTAAAGCAAAAAGTAAATTAATACTAATCCCTGATATCATCATTGCCTTTTTATTTTCTTCAGTTTTTACAAATCGTTGATACAAATATCCTAAGACTCCGACAGTAAGTAATAAAATAATTAACGTTATCCATTCAGTGTTTTGCATACGGACGTAAGTAATTGAAAATGGTACATGACCAATGAATGCAATCAATTTAGCAAGATAAAGTCCTATAAAAGCAAATACCGCTATCAAACCAAATGTTATACCTAAATATTTTGCAACCGATTTTAATTTAATTTGTTTCTGAACAACTAAAAATGCAACGATTCCTAAAAAAAGTATTAAGAATACAAAGTGTAATACTTGCATGGTTGATTCACGATAAGCAATTAATAAATTGGGTAATATAGTAAAGAATACTTGATTTTGAGATCCAATAAAATAATCCACATCACTATATTCAATATGATTAACAAAGGATTCAACTAATGGTTGGATTTGAGAACCATAATGTTGGATGCTTGATAAATTAATATTCTCATAATTATCATTGGGTGTATGGTAGTAATATAAATCATCTAATACAGCAAAATTAACACCTTGTTTGTCAACAGCCAAAAATTCAGTGAAGTCTGTAGAATTAGGCATCACTGCATAAACTGCAGTTGCTAAACTATATGATACAGGTAAATTTGCTTGCTTATAAAAATCAATAACTTTTTCATTATCAGTACTAGTTTCAAACATATAAGCAGGTCCTTCATTGCCACGTGCTTCAATATTAACAACAAATCCAATATGATCAACAAATGGTTCTGTAGCGGCCATCATTGCACCATATAAACCTGTCTCTTCACCATCAGTTGCTAAAATATAAATACTATTTGTAAGTTGTTTATTGCCGTAAATTCGAGCAATTTCTAATAGTGTAGCAATCCCATAGCCATCATCTGCTGCACCATATGATCTACCAAGTTCACCATCACGACCAACATGTCCTCTTGAATCATAGTGAGCAACTAATAAAATACCCGTTGCTGAATCTCCAGGAATAACTGCCAAAACATTTTGAATATCATATGGTGTATCATCACCAACTTCGGCACTACTATAATTAAATTCACTCACATTAATTGTGCCAACATACTCTTCGAATTGCGTTTTTATATAACTTCTTACAATTTCATGCTCATCTGCATCAAAGACAGAGTGAGGTTTGCGAGAAATAAACTCAATGTGTTCAGCAGCCTGTGCTGCACTAAATCCATCTGCACCACTCGATACTGGTATAGGTGTATATAAAACAAACATGCTTAAAATCAAACTAAGTAACAAAATACTAGATACAATCTTAAAATTTTTAGTTTTCATCGTTTCACCTTTTATTTTGAATCTCAAATGACTCTAGTTATTATCATAACATATGAGATTTCATATCACAATATCCATAACGAGTTTAAAGCGAATCACCAAAGGTCATTCGCTTTTCTTTTTAAATACAACGTATCTATAGTCATTGCTATATATAAACTCAAATCCTATTTGTTTGGCAATGTATCTCATCGTATTTTGCGTATAAAATGATACATGAGATTTATCTCTAATATAAAACCACTCGAAGAATTCATTTTGATTATGGGGATGAAATAAAGTCATCATGCTCAATATTCCGTCAGGTTTTAATAATTGAAAGAAAAGTTTGAATGTTTGCATAGGATATTTTAAATGTTCTATAACTTCTGTGGAAGTTATCAAATCATATTCTTGATTTTCATATATTTTTTGCTTCGCGTAATATAAATCATAAATATCAACATCAAATTGACCTGATTTTTTAATTAGCTTTGATAAAAGTGGGGTGGGTCCACTACCGAAATCTAAGACTCTTCCTTTTTTTATATAGGGTAGTACTGCAGCATCTATAAAATTCATTAGAAAATTGACGTAGCCTAGATTGTGATCATCATTGTGATGTGCATCATAAATTTTTAATTCCTGATCATTCGATATATAATGAGACTCATCCTTAAAAATAAATTCACAATATTTACATTCGTGAAAAATCTCATTTGTTTTTGGATGACTATATGACTTGGTATCTTTTCCACAAATTTTACATGCTATCATAAATTACCTTTCAGTTTTAATTCTTTTCTTATATAAAAGATATAATTAAATAATAAATAACCGGTACCAATAATGCTGGCAACATATTAGCGACTTTAATTTTTCTTAATTCCATAAAATTGATACCAATAGCAATCAATAAGATACTTCCTACCATTGATACAGCTTGTATCATTTCTGTTGGAAAAATATCTGAAGCAAAAAATACAACTAAAGTGATAGCCCCTTGATAGATCAAAACACTAAACGCTGAAAAAATGACACCAATGCCAAAACTAGAAGCTAAAACTAATGCTGTAACAAAGTCAAGTGTACTTTTAATGAGTAAGGTTGATATACCACCGCCTGTAGCATCTTGTATGGGACCTAAAATAGCCATCGCACCTACACAAAATATCAATGTTCCAGCAATAAATCCTTTAGCTAAAGGAGGCAAGTTATATTTTTTCTCAATATTTTCAGCTCCTCTACTCAGTCTACTATCAATATCTATCCATTCACCAATGATAACTCCTATGACTAATGATAGAATAACTAGCAATTCATTAGATGATTTTAATTGACCTCCCTCAATATGTAAAAAATACGTAAAAAACATACCTAATGAGATTGCAATTAGTCCTAATCCCATAGCAAGCATGATACTTTTTTGTATTTTTTCAGGAAGCCCTTTTTTAAATATGACACCTAAGATACTAGCAACAATAATTGCTGCAACATTAATCAACGTTCCCATAGTGAATCTCCTTTTATGCTTAATAGATTTATTATATGATAAAAATAATGTATTTTTAAAATTAAAATCAATAAAAATAAAAAATGGCTGAATTAGCCATTCGTTATAAACCATTTAATTTACCAAGGTAGTGGATTATCCTTTATCTTTGTTTGATAAAGTTCAATGAATTTCTGTTTAATTTCTGAGGATAATATGTAAGTAGAGTTTTCAATATGGTCATTTAGTTGGTCAAGATTTTTAATTCCCGGAATAACAACTGTTACTTCAGGATAACTCAATACAAAACCAATCGCATATTTTGTTAAAACCTCTGCTCCCGTTATATCTTTGATTTCACGAACAAGAGCAGCACGTCTTTGTATTGTTTCGTCATCCCAACGTGATCTTATCCCTTCAAATTCAGAAAACTCATCGTACTTGCCTGTCAACCAACCAGAATCCAGAGGCACTTTAACGATGATTTTAATACCTTTTTGATGAGCCTCTTCAAATAGTTCTGATGCATCTTGGAAAAAGATATTAAATAGTATTTCAACAAAATCGACATTTACATGATCTAATACTGTTCTAAATTCTTCGAAGGTGTCTATACTAACTCCATATGCTTTAATAAGACCTTCTTCTTTGAGTTTTTCTAGTTCTTCAAAATGATAAGTATTTCCTTCTAATATATCCATTCCCGGATTATGCAATAAAAGGCTATCTAGATAATCAGTTTCAAGACGTTCAAGACTATCATAGATTTGTTCTTTAAGTGAAAAAACAGAAAAATCAGTTTCACCATCTGCAGTGTGTCCAAATTTTGTACTGATAAATACATTTTCTCTTTGATCATTAATCGCGGAGCCTATAATAGATTCACTTAACCCTGCAGCATATCCAGGAGCCGTATCAAAAAAGTTAATCCCCTTTTTAATAGCAATTCTGACAAGTTCTATACCTTCATCAATAGACATGTACCCCCAAAAATCCGTATTACCTAATTGCCATGATCCGAAACCTAGTCTATTTAATTTTTTTTCTTTTAAATTTTTTTTCATAAATAAATTTTAACCCTCCTACATAACTACCTCTATTTTAACATATTTCATAAAATCAAGTTCACATAATATACTTTGTGATAGAATGAAGGCAAAAGGCGGTCATTATGATGAAAAAAATAGAAATTACGTCACTTTTTATACCAACAACCAATAATCAAAGAACGATTCGTATATTATTACCTGACAAATATGATGAAAACAAAAAAAGTTATCCAGTACTATATATGCACGATGGACAAAATTTATTTGAAGATGACATAGCATATGGTGGACATTCCTGGAAAATCTACGAAACACTTCATATGTTAATTGAAAAAAATTTAGCCAGTGAAATAATTATTGTCGGTATCGATAACTCTAATTTAAGACTTTTTGAATATTCACCTTGGAAAGCATCAAATGAAATTAAAATAAGAGATGCCATAGATGTTGGTGGTTTGGGTGATGTTTATGCTGATTTCATCGTGAATCACGTTAAACCTTTCATCGATAAAAATTACAGAACAATGAACGATTACCAAAATACAATGATTGCTGGAAGTTCCATGGGTGCTTATATTTCATGTTATATTGCCATTAAATACCCAAATATATTTATGAATGTTGGTGTATTTTCTTTAGCTTCGTGGTTCAATGAGGAATCATTTCTTGAATTTATCGAGCAAGCTGAAATTGACCCACACCAGAGATATTTTATATCGATTGGAAGAAACGAATCCAGTAATCAATCTATAACTGATTTCAATACTATATATTTACAAAATAGTAGACATCTTTGTAGCTTGCTTAAACATAAGGACATTGGAGATGTCCTATATATTGAAACCGATGATCAGCATAATGAGTTAGCCTGGCAAAAAGTGTTTGCTGATTTCATTCGATTTATAAATAAAAAGTCCTGATGGACTTTTTTATTTGTTATTCATCCAGATTAATACTTTCTGAATACATGTATCCCAAAATTTCCAATCATGTGCGCCTTCTGATATGTCATAGGTATGAGATACATTTTCGGAATCTAAAAATGCTTTAAATTTTTCATTGTCTTCAAATAGAAAATCTTCAGTTCCACAACCTATAAATAATTCAGGAAATATTGATTGACTCTGCTTCATTTTTTTCACTAAATATTTTAAGTCATGAGATGTGTCTTTGATAGATTCTTCACCAAATACTGCAATATATTGCATATCCCTTTTTTTATCAACACTCAAAGATCGTACATGATCGATATCAAGGACACCAGATAGGCTTGCTGCTTTTTTAAATCTTTCCGGATAAGTCAGAGCAATTTTAAATGCACCATAACCTCCCATGGATAAACCGCATATGTACTGATCTTCTTTCTCAACTGACAAAGGAAAAATATTTGATATAATTTGTGGAAGTTCATCAGTAATATAAGAAAAATATGGTAAACCATATTTCATATCTGTGTAGTAACTATTATTTACTTCAGGCATGATGATTGCTAATCGATATTGACTGGCATATCTTTCAATTGATGAAAACCTCATCCAATCAGTATGATTCCCAATATATCCGTGCAATAAATATAAAACTCTTAACTTTTCATTTGGTTTAATATCATCAGGTAAAATAATGGATACACAAGTATTTAAATCTAGTATTTTTGATCGAAAATTAAAATCGAGATAAGACATAAAATCATCTCCATAACCATATATTTCATTATTTATATTATAACACAACTTAGAGAGCGAAAATGGTTAAAAATATAAAAAAACGTCCTAATGTCTGGGGGGGATGTAGACATTAGGACTAATTCACGGGTCTCCCCTACAAAGGTAGGGAAAACATTATTATTATACATGAAGCGATTGAAAATATCAACAAAAACAAGAACAAAAATTGAGTTTTTACTACTTATGAAAATAATTTTATAAAGAGGTATATAAATAACCGATTTTACTGTTTTTTTTCTATTTTTCTTTATTAAATATGAGTGATTATGTGATTAATCAAGTTGTTTTTGATACCTATTAATTCCATACTCAATAAAAACGGATAGTAAAATTAAAATAATTGTCCAAGCAAACACTGCATCATATGTAATATTTATTTTCGCTAAATAAATTTGGTTACCTATAGACATTTTTGTTTGTGATAGAAATTCAGCCATGACTAATACTTTTATACCCAAACCAAACGATTGAAGAAATGAAAGAAGAATATATTTTTTAATCATTGGAAAATAAACGAGTTTTAATCCTAATTTCCAATCATGTTCTTCAAGATGATAAACATCGAGTAATTCTGAATCCATTTGTCGAATTCCCTCAAGAACACCCGTATAGATAATCGGAAATACCATTAAGAATGTAATAATATAAGGCGTATAATCAAATCCAAATAAAATGAGTAAAATAACAACAATCGAAATAACAGGTATTGTTCTTAAAATAGTAACATAAGGTTTTAAAAAAGCTGCAATTTGATGTTTAAACCCTGATAAAACACCTAAAGAGATTCCGATAATTGCTGATAAAAAGATTGCAACAAATAATCTAATAACTGTCATCAAAATTGCAACTAGCGTTGCTTCATGTGTGAAAATATGAACAAATGCTAATGAAACTTGATAAGGCGAAGGTAAAATGATTGGATGATTAACTGCTTGATAAACAATCACCCAGATGATAAACATCGTAAATATTGCGCTTGTCATCCATATCGTTTTTTTCATACCTTATGCTCCGTAATAAAAGTCGTCTCCGGGTAACATACCACCTATTAAGGCGATATTTGTTTCTGCTAATATATTAAAGTATTCAACTAATGCAAGTTTAGCATCTTTTGCAGATACATACAAGAGATTATTTGTAGGAATTGAACCAAATACAACTTCATAAGTTAAACCAATTCCAAGTTCTACTGCTAAATTTGCAGTCCCTTCTTTATCACTATTCACTTTATTTACAGATGCTTCTAAATCTGCACTCAATTTATCAATCTTTGATTTTGCTAAATCCACTTTGATAAATACACTTGCTTGTGGATATGAATCACTTTCCGAAACTTCTCCATAAACAGCTTGTAAATCTAAGACATTAACTCCAGTAACAGAAGCTTTTATATTTGATAATACGGGTTCTGAAGTAAGAACAATCTTTGTTGGATCAGCAATAAATGCTGCTGATGCTGAAGCAACTGAATCAAGATATGTTATATTCGCTGTTATATTATTTTGTGCTAAACAATACTTCAGTATAATACCTGGTGTCGAAGTTTCACCAAATGCAATAATATCTTTACCCTCTAGACTACTAATACTTGAAATATCCGTTGTGGATACAATAAAAGTGCTTCCCCAAACAATGGTTGCTAATAAGACATATTCTGGATTTGAATTATACATGATCGCACCCAGGTTTGATCCTGCGAAAATTGCATCATATTGTCTCGAACCAAAAGCTGCAACCAAAGGGTCTGGACCTTGTACTACATCAATATCATAATCATCACTCGCTTCTAAATAAAGTTGAGATATTTCAGGACCTCCAAAAGGTACAATCATAGAAATGGGTGTGTCATCATTCGCACAACCTGTTAAAATAAATAATGAAAATAACAAAATAATTAGTAATTTTTTCATGTCACTCCTTCTTGTAAACCTATTTTATCGTACTATAACTTTCTCTCTTTTTATAATGTGTATGTAATAATTCATGTGATAAATGAGAATTGGGTTTTCCTAAAAATTTCTCATAAATCTTTATTACAGATGGATTTTGATGGGATTTACGTAATTCAGCTTGTGCATCAATATTGTATAAAACTGATGCCCTCAGGATTCTTACATCATTTGATTCATAGAGTTTAGACGAGACAATAGGCTGTCCACCTCCATTAATACATCCACCTGTACATCCCATAAATTCAACAAAATGATATTGTTTATCACTTGTCTTAAGGTTAGTAATAAATTCTTTAATTGCTGCACCTCCATGTACTACTGCTACATTAACAGGTGTGCCTTTAATCATATATGTTGCTTCTTTGATGTCTTTGATACCTCTAACATCATTGAAATTCACAGGTGTTGATTTTCCTTCTAAAATTTCTGTAACAGTTCTTAAAGCGGCTTCCATTACACCACCAGTGGCTCCAAATATATTGCCAGCACCAGTATAGACTGCAAGCTCTCCAAATGGTTTAATGGGTTTCAAATCCTTAAAAGGGATTTGACGGTGTTTTACTAATCGAGCGAACTCTCTTGTTGTTAAAACAATATCAACGTCTTTGTATCCATCTCTACCCATGTCTGGTCTTCTTGCCTCTTCTTTTTTAGCTATACATGGCATAATTGCTACAGAAACGATGTTTTTAGGATCTATGTTTAATTCATTTGCATAATAAGTTTTAATTAATGCGCCTGCCATTTGCTGAGGTGACTTACATGATGAAAGATTGGGTATATATTCAGGATTATAAAGTTCTAAGAAATTAACCCATCCAGGTGAACACGATGTAAACATTGGAAATGGTCCACCATTTTCAAGACGAGATATAAATTCAGTACCTTCCTCCATAATTGTTAAATCTGCAGTGAAATTTGTATCCATAATTTCATGAATACCTAAAGCTTTAAGTGCTGCAAACATTTTCCCTTCAACATTTGTTCCAATTGGGTAACCAAATTCTTCACCAATCGCTGCGCGAACAGATGGAGCAACTTGAACAACGATTGTTTTTTTAGGATCTCTGAGTGCATACTCTAGTTGCTTAACATCATCTTTTTCACCAAGTGCGCCGGTAGGACATGCTTGAATACACTTACCGCAGTAAATGCATCCAGCATCTTCAAGACTATGGAAAAGAGCTGGTCCGATATAAGTATCAGAACCTCTTTCATTAAATCCTAGAATGCTTAAACCAGATAATTGTTCACATGCCGAAACACAACGACCACATAGAACACATTTACTACTGTCAATGACCATTACACCTGAAGTATCTGAAAAATATCTTGGTTTATCATATAATCCATACATGTGATTTAAATCATTTTCAATAGAATATCTTTTTAATAAATCTAAAAATTCACAATTATCTTCTCTCGTACATGTAAAACATTCGAACCGATGTTTATGTGCCAATAACTCAAGATTCGTTGAAACATGTTTATAAATTTCAACATCATCAGTTGTAACATTCATACCATCTTCAACATACGTACGACAAGCGGGTTTAAGATTTTTTTGATTATTGACTCTAACAGAACATAACCGACAGTTTCCTTCTTCGTGAATACCTTCTAGAAAGCATAGTCTAGGAATAAAAATATCATTTTGTTCAGCTACTTTCAAGATTGTTTGATCTGAAGTTGCTTTAATTTCTTGACCATTTATAGTTAATTTTATTGTTTTGCTCATAAACTTGCCTCCTGATGTAATGGTTGACTTGAAATCGCTCCAACAGGACATGCTTTTTTACACGCACCACAACGGATACAAAGTTCTAAATCAATTCGATGAATTTGTTTTGGCCAGCCTGCAATTGCATTTACTGGGCAACTTCTTGCACATTTAGTACATCCAATGCAGTTTTCCTCAATAACAAAGTTTGTAAGTTCTCGGCAAACTCCAGCTGGACATGCTTTATCAACAACATGTGCAATATATTCATCTCTAAAATGGAATAGTGTTGATAAAACTGGATTGGGTGCAGTTTGTCCCAAACCACATAATGAAGTTTCTTTAATCATTAAAGCTAATTCTTCAAGTTCATCTAAATCTCTTAATGTTCCTTGACCTTCACAAATACGGTCTAAAATGTCACGCATTTGTTTTGTTCCTTCACGACAAGGAGTACATTTACCACATGACTCATCAACTGTAAAGTCAAGATAAAAACGAGCAACATCAACCATACAATTATCTTCATCCATGACAATCATTCCACCTGAACCCATCATAGATCCAAGTGCAGTAAGATTTTCAAAATCAATAGGTGTATCCAAATCTTTTTCAGTAATACAACCGCCAGATGGACCTCCGGTTTGTACTGCTTTAAATTTACGCTTGTTAGGAATACCTCCACCAATATCATATATAACTTCTCTAAGTGTTGTTCCCATAGGGACTTCAACAAGACCTGTATTATTAATTTTCCCACCTAAAGCAAATACTTTAGTACCACTTGATTTTTCAGTTCCAATTGATTTAAACCAATCAGCACCTTTTAAATATATCACTGGCACATTAGCAAATGTTTCAACATTATTCACGTTCGTTGGTTTACCCCAAAGACCTTTAATTGCAGGAAATGGAGGTTTAAGTCTTGGCATTCCACGATTACCTTCAATTGATGCGATTAATGCAGTTTCTTCACCGCAAACAAAAGCTCCAGCACCTAACCGAATATCAATGTTAAAATCAAAATCAGTACCGAAAATATTTTTACCTAAAAAATTATATTCACGTGCTTGTTCAATAGCAATATTTAATCTTTCAACTGCAACTGGATATTCAGCACGAACATAAATAAATCCTTGATTAGCACCAATTGCATAACCACATATTGCCATAGCTTCTAAGACTGAGTGTGGATCACCTTCAAGCACTGCACGATCCATAAAAGCACCTGGGTCACCCTCATCGGCGTTACAGATTACATATTTTTGATCTGATTTAGAATTCGCAGTAAACTGCCATTTCTTTCCAGTCGAGAATCCTCCACCACCACGTCCTCTAAGACCTGATTTGATCATCACATCAATCGTTTCTTGAGGTGTACTTGTTGTTAAGACTTGACCAAGTGCTTGATACCCATCCTTGGCAATATATTCTAAAATGTCTAAAGGATTTATATTTCCACAATTTCTTAATGCTACTCTTTTTTGCTTAGCGTAGAATTTGAGTTGACTAATATTTTTAATTCTTTTTTTATCAATAGGATCTTTAACCATCAATCTTTCAACAGGTCGACCTTTTAATAGATGTTCTTCACAGATAGTTTTTACATCATCGACTGTAACGTGAGTATAAAATGTTTCATCTGGATAAACGACAATAACAGGTCCTTTTTCACATAGCCCAAAACAACCAGTTAAAACAAGTCCAACTTCATTCGTCATATCAAGAACTTCTAGATAACTTTCAAAAGCAGTTTTGATTTCTTTTGAATTAGAACTCATGCAACCAGTTCCACCACAAATTAATACTTGGATTCTCTCTAACATAGTTCTACCCCTTTTTAGTCGTTAATAAAAGTCTAGTGATAGGCTCATGATTAATGACATGTCTTTCAATAATTTCTTTTGCTGATACCTCGGTAAGATTGCAATAAACAAATGATTGTCCAGATTCATCAATTAGTTCAGCCATAGGTTCATAAGCACATTCACCCATGCAACCAACTTGAGTTACACTGACATTTTGCAAATTATTTTTTTCTACTTCTTCAAGTAGAGTTGATAAAATCGCTCTAGCTCCCGAAGCAATTCCACAAGTGCCCATGCCAACTTGAATTCTAAATCCATCAGTCACATAACGCATAGTCATTTTTTTAAGAGATTCGTCTCTTAATTTTTTTAGTTCTTCTAATGATTTCATTGCACACCTCTTATAGTTTCAATTTCTTGGTTAATTAATCTAATCATTTCATTCATTATTGAATATTGAGTTATCGTTACACCCAATAGATTTTTAAATTCTGATAATCTATATTGATATTTTTGATTATATTTTGAATAGGTAAAGATAAATTCATTGACATTTTGATGAATACTTATCATATAGACCATTTCACCTAGATTTCCCAAAGGAGGCATATCAATATGATTTTGATCAAATCCTAATCGAAGCGTTGTTCCTTTATTTGGTATCGATTGGATATCAAAGAACCCTTCAGTTTGCTCAGTCAACATTTTAATCATTGATAAACCTAAGCCTATTTTTCTAGTCTTTCTTGTTGTATAAAAAGGAGAAATTGCATTTTTTAATTGTTCGTTTGCCATACCGCATCCATTATCTTTAATAGAAATATGCAAAAGTTCTTTTTCTTCTATTTCACAATAAATTACTGTGGAGTTTGCTGCAATAGAATTTTGAATTAAATCTTGTAAATATAATGATAAATCATCCATGTTTGAAATACCTAAAGAAATCATCTATTGTTAAATTATTTAACTCAATCACGTTAGCTTGAGATTTTTCGGAAATGTCAATAATTTGATGAGCATCAGAGTTATGTATAATCATTTCATCTATTTTTTGTTTTCTAATGAAATCATTATCTACATTTTTTGTAAGTTCAATTCCATCCAAAGGATAATTCTTAAACCACATAGAACCGCTATGAGTACTCCTATCCAAATGAGCATAGAATAATAAGCAATCGTAATCAATCAATATCTCTTTTAATTTTGAAATGCTTAATTGTGTGGGTGACGATAGTAGATATGGATACATATCAATAACCTCATCATCGATGTTAACAATTTGCTGTTCTCCATAAAAATCAATATCATAAGCTATTTTTGGAAGGTGTGATTCTAATATGTGATCAAATTTTAATGCTTCATCTACTGTTTTGAAATAGCATAACACATGAAAATTTTCATTAACAGTAATTTCAACTCCTGGAATAAATAACATATCATAACTTTTTGATAATTCGGAACATACGCTAATTTGTTTTAATGAGTTATGATCTGTCACTGCAATAATATTTAACCCCTTGAGGTTTGCCATATTAAAAATATTATTTGGTGTCATTAAGACATCAGCACAAGGAGATAATACGGTATGTATATGTAAATCATAATAATATTTCATATGATATTCCTAGAATGAAGATCTATAATAACTTCATATGTCTTTAGTGGAGTTGATATGATAGCAATTCCTTCTTCATTTGCCTTGTCAATCATTTGTTGATCTATAGTTTTTGACTCGGTAATGATGATGACTGGTAAATCAACCATCATTGCAGTAGCCACTGTATTAACATGAGAAATAATAGTAATCAAAATATTTGAAGATTTTGAACTTTTTATTGCTGCACTTAATAAATCTGTTGCATAACATCCCTTAAATTCAATATCTAATGAATCTTGAGTTAAAATTTCATAATGACTTGAAATTAGCTGACTAACTTTCATCGCTCTTGACCTCAATAAAAAAAGTGAGTTTCATGTGTGTGCCATCAATTTCAGATTCAAGCTCCATAATGTCAGCAGATCTTTTTATATTTGATAATCCTAACCCTGCACCAAATCCATTTTGATGATCAAGTTCTTTTGCAGTTGAATATCCTTCTTGCATAGCAAGTTCAATATCAAATATACCTGGACCATCATCATAAAAATCTAATATAATTTGATTTTCATCCATATGAAAGATCACATAACCTCCCACAGAATGGATTACAACATTAATTTCTGCTTCATAAGAAGCTGAACAAACTCTTTTAATCAAATAGTTATCAAGTTTAAGAGCTTTCAAAGTTCTTTTTATTTGGCTTGAGGCGCGTCCAGCTAGGTCATAGTTTCTAGCTATAATTTGGAATTCCTGATCTACCATTGCTCGTCGTATTTGATGCCTTTAATACCCTCAGCATATAACTTACCACTTGCATTAAACATCGTTAAATCAGTTCCCAAAAGTAAAATTTTAGATTCTATAGCTAAATCTATTACTTTGAGTGACGGTATTTTGCCACGAACAAGCAATACGATTTCAACATCTAACATTTCTGCAGTTCTAATCGACTGATTCGTAGAAAGTCCTGTAATTAATATTGATTCTTGTAAAACGCGTTGATCTTTAACAGAATTTAAAATGAGTAATGCATCACTCATCAAATCCGAACAAAATCCATAATTAATATCTTTATCTAGTAGAAGAGTTGGTGTATAAATCGTACAATCAAACTTCTTGATGATTTCACTTAATTTCATGCGTTTCAGCCTTTATCTCTTTTATGATTTGCTTAGCTTTTGTAATGCTTGCATTACCATAAATTTTATCAGCAACAGAAAATACAGGAGCTAATCCACAAGCACCAATGCATCTTGTTGCTTCCAAAGTAATTTCTCCATCTTTTGTAGTTTCACCAGCTTTAATGCCGAGTTCTTCTTCTAATGTGTCCATAATTGTTTGTGATCCTCTAACATAGCAAGCAGTTCCTAAACAAACACCAAGCGTTCTTCTTCCTTTTGGGGTTATCGAAAAATTGCTATAAAAGGTAACTACACCATTGATTTTTGCGACACTTTCGTTTAATTCCTTCGCAATTATTTTTTGTACAGAAATAGGGATATAACCGAATATATGTTGTGCATCGTGTAGTGTAGGCATTAAAGGCCCTGGTAACTCTTTATTCTTTTTTATTTGAGACTCAAAAAGTGCAAGCTTTTCACTCGTTATACGTGATCGTGTGTTCATATGGAACTCCTTTGTAGGTATCGTTTGTTTACACTATAATTATATCACTGATTTGTCATAAAAAAAAGGTCAAGTCAAATATGCTACATTACAATTTTCAATGATAACGTTTTCCAATATAGAAGATAGTTTAGTTTCTTAAAAATCTAAATTTTATTAAATTTGGATTAAAAATATTATGTCAAATTAAATTATTTTCGATTTATGCTATACACTTATTTCAAATGTTTTTTTTCTTCTGTATTGGGTTATTTTAACCTATGCTTTTTCATTTCATGATATAATTAAACATCATATATCACTGATTCATGATGGAGGATTTTATGCAAAAACAGAATCATCAATATTCTATTGAGGAACTTAATAATTTACTAGCAACAAATTTAGAAAACGGATTAACAGATGTAGAAGCGAATCAAAGATTGACAATAAATGGTTTTAACCAATTAGATGAACCAAAAAAACGATCTTGGTTTCTTAAATTTATTGATCAAATCAAAGATTTTATGATTATCGTGCTGATTGGTGCATCAGTTCTATCATTTGTCACAGGTGATATTGCTGAAGGCTTTTTAATTATTGGTATCGTTTTACTGAATGCAATACTTGGATTATTTCAAGAAGCAAAAGCTGAAAAGGCATTAGCTTCTATTCGAGCATTAGCCTCACCACATGTCAAAGTAAAACGAAATAATATCGACCAAGTAATTGATGTTAAACAAATTGTTGTAGGCGATGTAGTCATTTTAGATGCTGGTGATTATGTTCCTGCTGATGTTAGAATTATAGAATCAATTAATCTTAAAGTGGATGAATCAACATTAACTGGTGAAGCCATGCCAGTTGAAAAAAATTCTGATGTGATGTATGAAGAAAATATTCCATTAGGTGATCGCATCAATTTAGGATTCATGGGAACAGTTGTAACTTATGGAAGAGGAAAAGCTGTTGTATTATCAACAGGTATGCATACTGAATTAGGAAAAATAGCAACTTTATTAAATGAAACTAAAAACGAACAAACTCCACTACAAAAGAGCATGGCACAGTTAGGTAAATTCCTTGCTGCTATTGCACTTATAATCACATTTATCATTTTTGCAATTACTATCATTGAATCCTATTTATTTGGTGGAGGTGCAAGTTTTGAAGTATGGAAAGAAGCATTATTAACATCCATTGCTTTGGCCGTAGCTGCAATTCCAGAAGGGTTACCAGCAATCATAACCATTGTGCTTGCTTTGGGTATGCAAAACCTAGTGAAGCAACAAGCAATTATTAGAACACTACCCGCTGTAGAAACTCTTGGTTCAACTAGTATCATTTGTTCAGATAAAACGGGCACCTTAACACAAAATCTAATGACTGTAACCAAAGTGTATCTCTATAAAGAAGAAATCATTGTTAATGAAATAAATGAAGTTTCATCAACATTGGAAAAAATGTCTATTTTTGGTGTACTATGTAACGATACAAAACTTCAGAAAACAGAAACCGGATATATAAAAATTGGTGATCCTACTGAAATTGCATTTACAGATTTAGCTCTAAATTTAAAACAAGATCCATTGACAATTATTCATGATTATCCAAGACTTTATGAATTACCCTTTGATTCTGAAAGAAAACTCATGACGACAATTCATGATTTCAAAGAAGGCAGATTTGCTGTCATCAAAGGAGCTCCTGATGTAATTTTTAAACGCACATCTAAAATTGAAAATGGGTCTTTGTCTAATTTAAAGTTATTTGAAAATAAAAATCGTGAAATGGCAAATGAATCACTTAGAGTCCTCGCCGTTGCTTATAAGAAAATATCTGTTGATGTAGATTTTAAAGCTACTGATCCTTCAACTTTTGAAGATGAATTGACCCTTATTGGATTAGTGGGAATGATGGATCCAGCAAGACCTGAAGTAAAAGATTCTATTGCTTTATGCGATAAAGCTGGCATCAAAACAATTATGATAACAGGTGATCATATCAATACTGCTGTTGCTATAGCTAAAGAGCTCAATATACTCTCTGGAGATGATCAAGCAATTACTGGTCATGAACTTGACTTGCTAAGTGAAGAAGAATATATAAAAGTATTTGATAAAATACGGGTCTATGCAAGAGTGAGTCCTGAAAATAAGGTACGCATCGTTGATGTGTGGAGAAATTCAGGATATGTCGTTGCGATGACAGGTGATGGAGTCAATGATGCACCTTCGATTAAAAAAGCTGATATTGGCATAGCAATGGGAATCACAGGTACTGAAGTTGCAAAAGGTGCCGCAGATATGATTCTTACTGATGATAATTTTTCAACAATCGTTAATGCTGTAAGCGAAGGACGAACAATCTTCTCTAATATTAAAAAAGCAATTCATTTCTTGCTCAGTTGTAATATTGGTGAAATTATTACTATCTTTTTAGGAACTAGTATTGGTATACTTATCTTCAGTCAAAGGGTCACGACACTAACTGCTGTTCAAATCTTGTGGGTCAATTTAGTTACTGATTCATTAATGGCAATCGCATTAGGTCTAGATCCTAAAGATAAAAACATCATGAATGAAAATCCAAGAGATAGTAGTCAATCTATCTTTGCTGATGGTTTAGGAAAACGTATTGCTTGGCAAGGTTTGATGTTAGGTATTATTTCTTTTTCGGCTTATATAATTGGTTGGAACATGACCAGTGATCCTACAATGAGAATGATAACTGCACAAACAATGACATTCATCGTCTTAGCAATTTCTCAACTGGTTCATGCTTTTAATGTAAGAAGTCATAAAAGTTCAGCTTTCAAAGTTGGCAAAAACAAATATTTGCTTTATGCATTTAGTTTGAGTTTTCTACTGCAAATCCTAGTTGTCACATTACCTTTTTCAAGGAATATTTTCAAAATAGTAATGCCTACTATGATTCAATGGGTTATTATTGCAGGTTTAGTTTTATTACCTCTACTCATAGTTGAACTTGTAAAATTTATAAAAAATAAGTTTGAATAAAAAAAGGTTTTTTAAAAGATTGTAACCACCTTTAGCATAATTATAGAGCCCCTTAAAAAAAT
>JAFGTI010000062.1 GCA_016934175.1 Acholeplasmataceae bacterium
CATATAACAAGCATTAGTCTAATACAATAAAGTATTAGGCTTTTTTTGCGCTATATAGGGCTTTTTTGAACTTTGAAATTTTTAGTTTGGTGAAAAAATATATCGAAAAAAGTAGCGAAAATAGGTAGACGAAAGAACATTCACACGATTACATATTAATTCACACGATTACTTGATTTCATCTATAAAAAGGATTTGCTAAACTCAACCAGCCATGATAAAAGTTGAGTTGAGCTTGATAAAAAAACAAAATATTCTATGATTTATCAAATAGGTAATTTCATTTTTTATAAAATGTGTTACAATAGTGTTAATAAGGTGTTAAAAGGAGTTTTCCATATGACATATGCAGAGAAAATTAAGAAACTTAGAGAGGTTTTGCTGATAACTCAACAAGAGTTGGCAGATCTTCTAGGTGTTTCAATTGTTACAGTAAACCGCTGGGAAAATAGCAAATATGAACCAACGATGAAAGAAAAGAGAAAACTTGCTAAATTATTTAAAGAAAATGGGATAGGGGAATAAAGACATGAATAAACAACAATTAGCTTCAAAAATCTGGGAATCTGCGAATAAGATGCGTTCAAAAATTGAAGCTGGAGAGTACAAAGACTACATTCTTGGTTTCATGTTTTACAAGTTTCTATCTGATAAAGAACTTAAGTTTCTCAAAGAAAAGGGATATAGCGATGATGATATTAAAGAATTGAGTGAGGAAGATCCAGAATCAGTTCGATTCATTCAAAACAATGTTGGCTACTTTATTGCTTATAAAGACCTCTTTTCAACTTGGATAGATAAGGGGCTTGATTTTGATGTCAGTGATGTTAGAGATGCATTAAGTGCATTTGGTAGACTTATTAATAAGACACACAAAAAAGTGTTTGATCGAATCTTCAATACGCTAGAAACAGGATTAAACAAGCTAGGTGGATCTGCAGCAGAACAGACAAAAGCCATTAGAGATTTGATACAACTATTAAAGATTATCCCTATGAATGGTAAGCAAGATTACGACATTTTAGGGTTTATTTATGAGTATCTCATCAGTAATTTTGCAGTCAACGCTGGTAAAAAAGCTGGTGAATTTTATACACCTCATGAAGTATCTCTTTTGATGTCTGAGATCGTTGCTGATCATTTAAAAGAAAAAGAAGAAATAAAAATATATGACCCTACTAGTGGTTCGGGATCTCTACTTATAAACATAGGACATTCAATATCAAAACATATGTCCAATAAAAACAACATTAAGTATTACGCTCAAGAACTTAAGGAAAACACATATAACTTAACGAGAATGAATCTAGTCATGCGTGGGATTTTACCTGATAATATTGTTGCTAGAAATGCTGATACTTTAGAAAATGACTGGCCATATTTTGATGAATCAGATCCTCTAGGAACTTATGATCCCCTTTATGTTGATGCAGTAGTATCTAATCCACCCTATTCACAAAAATGGGATAGAGATCATAAAGAGTCCGATGCACGATATGCTGAGTTCGGTCTTGCACCTAAATCTAAAGCAGATTATGCGTTTCTTCTTCATGATTTATTCCACGTCAAACCTGATGGAATCATGACAATCGTCTTACCACATGGTGTTTTGTTTAGAGGTGGAGAAGAAGGAGAAATCAGGAAAAATTTAATCGAAAAAAATCATATTGATACAATCATTGGATTACCTGCCAATATTTTCTTTGGTACTGGGATTCCTACTATTATAATGGTACTAAAAAAATCTAGCAAAAAAAATAATGATGTTCTGATCATCGATGCATCAAAAGGATTCGTTAAAGTAGGAAATAAAAATCAATTACGAGCTTCAGATATTAAGAAAATAACAGATACAGTTATTCATAGAGAGTCAATTGATAAGTTCTCCAGAGTTGTAAGCATTGAAGAAATTCGTAGTAATGATTACAATTTAAATATTCCAAGATATGTTGATTCTTCTGAAGAAAGTGAATCATGGGATATCTATTCTTTGATGTTTGGTGGTATTCCTAGATCAGAAGTTAAAAGTCTTGATAAATATTGGAAAGAATTTCCAAGTCTGAAAAAAGATCTATTTGAAGATGTTAACGAATCATATGTGACTTTAAAACACGATGATGTAAAATCTGTGGTTAGTACAAATTTAGAAATTACTGATTATCTTAATAAGTTCAAGAATAACTTCAATAATTTTGACAGTTATATGTATGATAGACTGATTAAGCATATGATGGACCTTAATATTCCAAAAGAGCAACAAGAAATTAGCCATGAGATTTTCACTCGCTTATCTTCCTTCAACTTACTCGACAAATACAAAGCTTACCAAGCTTTAGAGGATGAATGGGTTAAGATATCAATTGACCTAGAAATCATTCAAACCGAAGGTTTTGAAGCTGTCAAAAAAGTCGATCCAAACATGATTATCAAGAAAAAAGACAACAAGGAAGAAGAAGTTCAAGATGGATGGGTTGGAAGAGTCATTCCATTTGAAATTGCCCAAGAATTACTCCTTAATGATGAACTTAATAGTATTAATACAAAAGAAAATCGTTTGAATGAAGTTGTATCCGAGTATCAAGAAATTATTGATTCATTTACTGAAGAAGAAAAAGAATTGACTTTTGTTGATGATGGTGACTCAATCGATTCGAAGAAAGTGAAAGATTTGATCAAGGAATCGGATGATGACGTTTCTGATGAAGACACTTTGAAATATAGACTAATTAAATATACAGACTTAGTTGCTGAAGAGAAGGAACTAAAGAAACAAATCAAGAATGAGATGACTGAACTTCACAATAAAACAAAAGAAACAATTGAAAATTTAAGCGACGAACAAGCAATTATGTTACTCAAAATTAAATGGATTGAACCACTTGTTGATTCCATCTTAAAACTCCCCGAAGAAATCATCAATGAAATTACAAATAAAACAAAAGCACTTAAAACCAAGTATAATATTACCTTTTCAGGGATTACAAACGAAATTGAGGAGAATCAATCAACTCTTATTTCACTGATTGATGAAATTGAAGGCGATGATTTTGATATGAAAGGGCTTAGTGAATTGAAATCACTACTAAATGGTGATTAATATGGAAGAGAAAATACTAAAGCCAACCTTAAGATTCAAAGGATTTACTGACACTTGGGAACAG
>JAFGTI010000063.1 GCA_016934175.1 Acholeplasmataceae bacterium
CCTAAACAATGTTAAAGATTTAAACATAACAATTGTCAGACCATCACACACTTATGATAATAAAATGATTATGGCTATTATGTCTAGATGGCAATTTGAGTACGCTCATATTAAAAGATTAATTGAAAATAAACCGATTATTATTCCTGGTGATGGAACTAGTGTTTGGACAATTACACATGCAGCTGATTTTGCGAATAGTTTTGTCTATCTAATCGGTAACAAAAAGGCATATAATGAAGTTTTCCACATTACAGGAGAAAAATTATATACTTGGGAACAACTAACCAATATTACAGCAAAAGCTTTGGGAGTAAAGGCGAATATTATCCATATTCCAACAGACTTTATCGTACAAAATATGCCGGAGATGGTTGGACCGTTATTGGGGGATAAATCATGGAGCGCTATTTTTGATAATTCCAAGATAAAAACTATCAGCAAAGAATACACGTCTAAAATTGGTTATGAAGATGTTATAGATGATGTGATAAAGTACTATAAAGAACATGTGGAATTACAAAAGATAAGTGATGATTATGAAAAGTTATATGATAAAACAATTAAACTATATCAAAATCAAATAAAGTAAAATTAAGTGTTTAGATTATATAAATTAAGGAGAAAACAATGAAAAAAATTATGATTTTCGGGTTGTTTGTTGTAACGTTATTTTTAATTAGTTGCACTAATACTTCGATTACTACCATACCTACTAATAGCAGCACACAAACAGACTCTACAACTACTGAAAACATGACAAATACTACTACTACAACACTGCCAGATGATGAAATAGATTATGTTTCAGGTATTGATGATAAAGATATCATAGTTGATCATTATTTTAATCCTATGATGGATGTGGTTGCTAATTCTGAACATGGAATTGATATTACTTCCTTCATTAAAATATCTGGATTTGTTGATTACGGTACTGTTGGCGACTATGATCTTACTTATGAATTGAATTATAATGATGACATATATTCAAAAACAATCACTGTGTCAGTGATTGAGGGTGATTATATTGCCCCTGATGGATCTCGACCCGCAGGTTTGAATGGCAATATTGTAATGAATGACGGTTCATATTTTACGGGTACAAACTCAAGCATTGCTCACCCGACAAATCCAGTTTTTATTAAAGATAATCTTTTAGATTATGCCATACCATCAAGCGGATGGTGGACAAGTTTATTGGTTGCTAATTATGGTGGTGGGAATGGTATTTATACTAATCCCTTACGTACAGCATTTTATAATGAAGGATTAGAGATTACTAACCCTTTGGACGGCTTTGTCCAATATTGGAATCCTGATGGATATCAAACAATCGCTCAGTTTCCTATAGCCTTAAAAGATACTTATTTGAAATCAAGTGATTTAAACACTGGATATGTTACTGAAGTAATTGATTATTCAGATTCTTATGTTAAGGTGGCAATGAAAAACAGTCTTGACAGTGAAGATGAAATGGTTGTAACTTTAGTTCAAGGTTCACCATATGTTTTTGCTGAGACAGCTAACAAAAATGCTCTTAAGATGACTGTGGATTCAAGTGTTTTAATTGAATATTATGATATTGAAGGCAGTCAAGTCACTAATAATGTTTATGCTGGAAATGCCATAATAATTAAAATGGTTCAAAGACATTCCGGTTATGATACATCACCACCGGCAAATGTAGGGCAACCTCAATATACTGACAAGTATTATTTAATCAATGTACCAAATAACTCAACATTTAACATTTCTTCAAATGTTGTTTCAATGACATTGGGAGATGGAAATTATATTTCCGTGGCAGCAATCAATGATTTGTCTGAAGCTGAATTTTATCATAATCACGGTTACACAATGATTACTAAAACTTCAATAGATTTTAACATCGATTACGAACAAAGTTTGGTTTATACAGATTATATATCATCAACTCAACAATTAAAAAATGGAGTTTCTGATAATCCGTTATTGGCATTAATGCCACATCACTATAAATACAGCGACGCTGTTTTAACTGATTATAATTATCGTACCGTCAGAGGAACTTTAAAAGTTATGGAAGGGAATTATTTTCAAACCAGATTATCATTTAACGGGTTATTACCAGGGTTTACATTACCGGAAAATAATGAATTCTCAAGCACTCAAACAAAGACTTATTTAGAAGATTTAGATTCAAGAACAGAAATTCTTGATTTGAGTAATTTCTATAACGATGAAGGTCCATATTGGAATTCTAAGGCTATTTATCCTTTGACTCAGGGACTAATTGCTGCCGATCAGATGAACGAAGAAGCTTTGAAAGAATCCTTCATTTTTAAACTTCGTAATCTTTTATCGGATTGGTATTCATATAGCGGTGTTTTAGATGAAAAGTATCTATATTATAATAATTCTTGGGGTAGCGTCTATTATTCTAACGATGATTTTGGGACTGCTAGTTCTTTGAGCGATCATTCATTCACTCACGGCTATTTGATTCATGCATCAGCTGTTTTGGCGATGTATGATGATACTTTTATAGAAGATTATGGAATGATTGTTGAATTATTATTGAACGATTATATGTATCCTTATAAAAATGCGGCCGAATTTGCTTATTTAAGAAACTTTGATCCTTGGGCAGGACATACTTGGGCTCACGGATTCGGTACATTCGCAGAAGGTAATAATCTTGAATCAACAAGTGAATCTTTAAACTCCTGGAATGCAGGTTATCTTTGGGCTTTAGCAACTAATGATGTCGATAGAATGGAAGCAGCGATTTACGGATTTGTTACTGAAATTAGTGCAGTTAAAGAATACTGGTTTGATTATGATGAAGAAAATTGGGATCCAGCTTTTGGTGATTATGTTGATGTAGCTGGTATGGTTTGGGGTGGTAAACATGATTATGCAACTTGGTTTGGTGCTAACCCAACATTTATCTATGGCATTCAATGGTTACCAACCGGGGAATATTTAACTAATTATGCTTTAAATGACGCTGATTATCAGAAATTCTCATCTATTTATGCTACTTATTTAGCAGCTAAAAGCGGTGAAATCGACACTTGGTTCAGCAATATGTGGGCAATACAAGCAATTATTGATCCGCAAATAGCGATCAATGAATTTGATGCTAGTTTGATTTTAAACGATGATTACCCATCTGAATTAGTCGGTACATATTGGATGATACACGCTCTTGATTCATTGGGTAGACGTAATAGCGATATTTGGATGAAAATTGAAATTGGAGTATCCTCAAGCGTTTATGAAGATGATTCGGGTAATGTTTATGCAATGATTTGGAATGCAAGCAATGATGAAAGGACAATTTATTTTTATAATACCGAAGGTCTCTTAAAAACCGAAGTAGTAGAGCCGTCAAGTTTTACAAAAATCAAGTTGTAAAAATTGCGATAATATTTTAATGATGTCTATTGAAATCTAGGATGTTTAAGAGTAATATGAATTTATGATAGATATGTAATTGCCAAAAAGGGCAACGAGATTTTTTGCGAAATCTGGTTGCCCTATATTTTTTTAAAAAGGAGTGATTGGTCATGAGTTATAAATTTAGTTTTAAAATATTGCTTGTATTTAGTTTGATCTTGCTCTTTGTGCTGGTAGGTTGTAATAACAATACCACAAATATTACTACGGAAATGACAACTGAAATGACAACTGAAATTTCAACAACTTCTATTACGACAACAGAAAAATATTTAGTTGAAATCGCAATAGACGAAGAAAGTTTAGAAACATTTTATGATTTATCAGATTTTGATTTGAGTACGATATTTCTTAAACTTCAATATAGCGATGGTTCTGAAACAAAGATACCTTTATCGGTTAATGATTTTTCAACTGGAGAAATAGATTCATTGTCACAAGCCGGAACACACACGTTAATAGTTGTTTATCAAGATTTTACAACAGAATTAGTGATAACTTTAAAAAACTTAAACACTTACCGTGTAACTTTTAAAGACTATAACAACTATATAATTGATATCCAAATTGTTATGCATGGTGAAGGTGCCGAGGCACCAATTGCACCAACGAGAGTTGGTTATGAATTTAGTGGTTGGAATACCGATTTTGATGTTGTGACAAGTGAACTAACGGTTTATGCAATATATAACCCGATTTTTTATCGAGTGGATTTTGAGACGAATGGGGGTAGTAGTTGTGCACCTGTTGAAGATGTAATATACAATTCTCCGATATCTTTACCTATTCCAACTAAAGAAGGTTATATATTTTTAGGATGGTTTATGGGCAACGACCTAGAAGATCATCAATTTTATTCTACTTCATTAGTAACAGGAAACTTGACGCTTTATGCTCGTTGGGATGAGATAAATTATAACTTCTCATACATCGAAGAAATTGACTCAATCATTATTACTGGGATGTATATTAATATCAGTAACTTAATTATTCCCGAAACAGTCAAGGGCAAACCGGTCATTGGTATCGCTAAAGAAGCCTTTGTCAATAATGCGAATTTAGAAAGTGTTACTCTACCAGATAATCTTCAATATATTGGTGATTATGCTTTTTATGGTAATACGAACCTGAAAGAATTAATTATTGGTTCAGGTTTAAAATCAATTGGTATAGGAGCATTTTATAAATGTCTTAGACTGACATCTGTGATTTTACCTGAGGGATTAGAAACACTAGGACATTCAGCGTTTGCTTATTGTTCAAATTTGGAAAATATAGTCATACCAGGTAGCGTCGTTGAAGTTGGTAGAAATCTATTATTGGGAAATAATTACTTAAC
>JAFGTI010000064.1 GCA_016934175.1 Acholeplasmataceae bacterium
CTCATCATCATTCAGTTTTCAAAGACCTTTTTGCTCGCTTATCTTTGCGCGCTTTATCATTCTATCATTATAAAATAACCTTGTCAACACTTTTCCGGATAAATAGGAATTTAAGCGTCAAGGTTGCTAGAATTTTTGCCCGTTTTTATTAGCGACCTTAATTATTCTATAACATATACACCATAAAGTCAATGCTTTTGATTATAAAAAAAAGAATTCCTTAAAATAAATATTTTACGAACTTCTACAGGCTTTAATATTAATTTTTATTGCTTTTCAGATTATAGTGTTTTAAATATAAAATAAACATGTCTCTTTCTATATATATTTAAAGATTGATGTAATATTCGTTTTTATAGTGGTAAATTTCACGATAAAGTTCAAGAAAAAATACATAAATACCAATCTGAAAAATAACGTATGCAAAAGGTAAAATAAGATGAGAAAATGAGAACTGTGAACATGTCATACAAGATGGTGTCAATGCAATATAAAAATACGCAATGAAATAGATAATGATTGTAGTAATTGATATGTATCCTTTAATGGTCAATGCGTCTAATTCGATATTTTTAAATTGAAGAATAATTGCACAAAGAATTAACAACTGAAATGCAACGAATAATACAGATAAAATACCGTATGTTGATAAGAATCCAAACTCAATTAAGATGAAATGCAAAAACCCCAAAATAATGAATGCAAGCGATAAAAACTTTAACTTTACATGGCGATCTGAACTTAAATATAAGGCAATAAAACCCATGATTAATGTTAATCCACCAAATCTAATATATAAACTTGAAAAAAGGTTGATTCTATCAAAAACAGTTAAAGATAAGTCTAAAAATGCAAATATATGACTGATGATACCTAATATACTTGATAACATAAACAGGATTAATGCAAATTGTTTCATATGCTTATCCCCCCAAAAAAAAGGATTTACTTTATTTTATCATTTTTGTTTGAAAATAATATCAAAAAAGGGATATTTTATCCCTTTTTTATCTTTTTGTTCGTCATTAATAAATATATAAAATCAATTGAAATTATCTTTGAACTAAATTATAGTTGACAAAATTCAAAAGACAATTTTCCATCAAAAAGTCTTATGGTGCTAATAAACGAATAATATCATTATATGTTACATAAACGAAGACACCTAATAGTAAGAAAAACATTAAGTTATTGATACTGTTTTCAAATCTTCTATTCAATGGCTTTCTTGTTACTGCTTCTATACCTAGAAATACAAGTCTTCCTCCATCAAGTGCTGGTATAGGTAGTAGATTTAATAGACCAATATTGATACTTAAAAATCCTGTAAATCCAATTAATGCGATAATACCTTGACTTGCTGTATTACTTACTAATGAATAAATACCTACAGGACCCGATAAATCTCCAATACCAATATTTTCATTCTGATCAAATAATAATCCAATCGTATTAAATACTTGCATCATATTGCCATAAAAAGTTTTTGCTGGGTACAACAACGTATAACTTAGATCAAAACTTGATTCCGGAGTGACTCCAATTTGAAAAATCATTGCTTGATAACCTAGTTTATTCAATGCTCTATCACTAATCATAGCAAAACTCGCTTGATTTATTGCACCATCTCTTTCATATGTGATCGTTATATCACCACGAGTATTATTCTTAAAAAAATGAATAAGATCGTCCCAATTATCAATATCATAAACTAAAGTATTTAATGAAATTGAGGTAATTAAGTCACCCTCTTGTAATTGTCCATCTGTTTTAGCTCTACCAAATGCGGTTCCAACAATCGCTTCATCATGATAAATAGCAACAAAGTTACCTTCTGAATCATAAGAAACATTTGCAATACCGGCCATCTGAATAATCGTTGATAAGACAACATCATCATTCGTATATGAAACACCATCTTGCATATAAGTAATTGATATTGTTCCAGTTTGCAAATTGCTCATTACTTGAGATAAATCAGTCCAATTATTGATATCTGTTCCATTAATTGATGTGATACGATCACCAGAAGTTAGTCCAATAAGTTCAGCAGCTGAACTTTCAGATACTTCACCAACAACGTTGCTTTCAATTGCAGGTCTTAATACAAAGAAACCAACTATAATAAATAGAAAGAATGCAAAAATAAAATTCATCATTGGTCCCGCAAAAATGACAAGAAAACGTTGCCAAAGTGTTTTACTTTCAAAGCTTTTCTCAGATGGAGTAATCCACATTTCTTTCTTATCAGCGAAACGATAAATCGCATCTCTTAAAACAGGATAATTGACATTTTTACCCTCGATTTCAAGTTCAATAAACAAAGGATCAAAATCTTTCCCATAGAGATCATAGCTTTTAATAACACCAACGAAATCACTAGGTAGCTCTTGATTCATAATGATTTGATATATCTGTCCTTGCTCGTTTACCTTAATACCAACAACTTGGTCAACTTTAATCATCGCATCATTGATGCTTTCTCCGGCCATTGATACATAGCCACCAATTGGAATCCCTCTAACAGAATAAATGGTTTCACCTTTTCGTTTTTGGTAGAGTACAGGTCCCATTCCAATTGAAAATTCATGACATAAAATTCCAGCTCGCTTAGCAAAAAAGAAATGACCAAGTTCGTGGATGATAATAATTGCACCTAAAACGATAATAAATATGAGTAAATTAAAAATAAGCATGTGTTACCTCTTTCCGTATGTAATTCTAATCATTTCCTGTACCTCTTGGTCAGTTTTAATGATTTCTTCTAATGAAGGATGCTCTATTTGAACATAAGATTTAACTGTTTCAATAACAATTGATTCAATATCTAAAAATGAAATTTTTCCAATTAAAAATAATTTTACAGCTGCTTCATTTGCTGCATTCATTACGGTAGGCATAATCCCACCTTGTTTCCCCACATCATAGGCAACTTGTAATAGTGGAAAACGATTAAAATCCATAGGTTTAAATGACAAATTAGTTAATTCAAGATTATGTTCATATGCTCTACGATTCGGGTGGAAAAGTGCATAAGTAATGGGGATTTTCATATCCGAAACACTCAGACTTGCTTTAACCAATCCATCAATAAAATAGACTAGACCATGAACAATACTTTCTTGATGTAAAATAGTTTCAATCTGGTCATATTCCAAATCAAATAAGTGATGCGCTTCTATGACTTCAAGACCCTTGTTCATCATTGTTGCACTATCAATAGTTATTTTATCTCCCATTGCCCAGTTTGGATGTTTTAAAGCATCTTTAACTGTGACATTTTCAAGTTGCTTTCTATTTAAATCTCTAAAAGAACCACCACTAGCCGTAATGACAAGTTTTTTTATAAAGCTTTTATCTTCACCATTCATTGCTTGCCATAGCGCACTATGTTCACTATCGATAGGATAAAGATTAACGTGGTATTCTTTCACTAATTTTTTTACAATATCTCCAGCCATAACAAGTGTTTCTTTATTAGCTAAAGCGATATCTTTATTTGTTTTAATCGCAGCAATCGTAGGCTTTAAGCCAGATGATCCAGAAAGCGCATTGACTAAAATCCCAGGTTTATGATAAGTTGCAACCTCTATAAGACCTTGTTCACCATAAACGAAAGATGTATCAGGATAATCCTTTTGATAGCTTAGAATCATTGTTTCATCTCTCAAACAAACAATTTCAACACTGAAATTCTCTAAGATTTCAAAATTGGTTTTGTGATTGCTACCTAAAGATAATCCCACCAAATGATAATGCTCTCTATTCTCTTTTAGGACGGTTAAGGTTTGCAACCCTATTGATCCTGCAGCACCTAATATATATATATTTCTCATATGATAACAATTGTTGGAAAGATTCGATAAATCATAATGAATACAGCAGTTAAAAACATAGCAGCAAATAAGACTGAATCAAATCGATCAATAAGCCCACCATGTCCAGGTAAGATTGTACCGAAGTCTTTAATACTATAAGTTCTCTTTAATCTTGAAGCAACCAAATCGCCTATTTGTGCAAAAACACTTGATACAAACGTTATTGGTACAATAACAAATGCTTGAACCCATAAAGGATAATCTTCACCTAAACTTGTAAAATTTTCTAATAATGTCCGTTCACCACTTGCATTAAGCATATTCCCTAACCAAGTTCCCGGATGGAAAAATGTGCCATAGAACAATGCAAATAAAGAAGCAAAGATAGTAGCGAAAATAGTGCCTGCAATGGCACCTTCCCAAGATTTTTTTGGACTAATATGCGGTGCAAGTTTATGTTTACCAAATTTCATTCCAAAAATATATGCAAATATATCAGTCAGAGATGTAATTAAAAGTAAATAAACAATGAATCTTACACCTAAGACTCTTAATATAACGATTGAAGCAGCTCCTAAACCCACATAATTGATCACCATGAGCGCTTTACCAACATCTTCTCCATTGAAGTCTCTAAATAAAACCAAGAAACTCAATAGAATCAGTGTGAATATAGGGATAGTAATACTCAGTACACCATTGGCTTCTAATGGATTATGTTCCAAACTTCCCATGACACCACCAACACTATAAAAGGTGCCTAATGTTAATAGGACGATACCTATTCTTGGCCAAAATTGAAATTTTTTCTTTGTTTCATACATACGAATCATTTCAAGTGAAGCGATGACCACAAATAATGACATCACCATTTGAAATACTTCGAAAAGGATTGGGATGGTGACAACTGGGATTAAAATAGCAGCAAGGATTAATCCTGTAACTAATCGATCTTTCATGCTAAGCCTCCAAAACGACGGTTTCTTTTTTGATAACTATGAATGGCTTTTCTCAATTCCTTTTCATTAAATGCTGGCCAGTGTACTTTTGCAAAATAAAATTCAGCATAAGAAACTTGCCAAAGCAAAAAATTAGATAATCTTTGTTCTCCACTCGTTCTAATTAATAAATCAACAGGTTCCTTTACCATCAAATTTTCTTCAATAAGCTCTTTGGTAATCGGTTTATCAATTTTATTTACTGCAGTAATAATTTCATCATAAGCACCATAATCAGCTGCAACAGTAAGTTCAAATCCTTCATGACTTTTTGTCTCTTCTTCTATAATATTTATGATTTCTAGTAGTTCTTTTGAAAAGCGGTCTCTACGTCCTGCAAAAGTAATTTTATAATCAATTTCTTTGATTTTTTCACGATTCTCATGAAATAATTCAACAGGTTTCGTCATTAAATAATTCACTTCATCTTCAGGTCTTTTCCAATTTTCCGTGGAAAAAGCATAGACAGTCAACTTCTTTATACCTAGCTTTTGTGCGATTTTGGCTATACGAAAAAGATTTCTTCCACCTTGATAATGACCATAAGACCTTGGTCTTCCATATTTTTTCGCCCATCTGCCATTACCATCTAAGATGATTGCCACATGAGCTGGCATCTTTTTATCATTCATTATATTCACCTTAATACATTATACTCTATTTACAACACTTTTTAAATATTTATAATATTTTAACATATTTACACAAAAAAAGGCGCAAGGCCTTTTATTCGCTAATTAATCTTTAAAAGTTCTTGAGATTTTATAGCAATTTCTTCATCAACTTTTTTGATAAATTTATCAGTAAGTTCCTGAACATCTTCATGATAACCCTTTTCATCATCTTCAGATAAGGCTAATCTCTTTATGTGATCGTTACCATCTCTTCTAACATTCCGAACACTTACTCTTGCATGTTCACCCATTTTTTCAACTTCTTTAACCAATTCCTTACGTCTTTGTTCATTAAGCGATGGTAGTATCAATCGAATACCTACGCCATCATTTATTGGATTTAACCCTAAATCTGATGCGTGAATTGCGTGTTCAATTGCTTTAAGTGTCGATTTATCAAAAGGCTTAATAAAGAGTTGATTGCCTTCAACCACAGCTATTGAAGATATTTGCTTCAAAGGTGTATCTACACCATAATAGCTAATGCTGATTTTATCAAGTAATGCAGGATTTGCTCTACCAGTACGGACAGCAGCAAACTCTTTTTTCAGAATTTCAACAGTTTTCGACATGTGATCTTCGATTTCCATTAAAATCAAATCTGCTTGTTCATTATCCATAAATTAATCCTCCCATTTTACTAAAGTGCCAATGGTTTCACCCAAAACAGCTTTTTTGATGTTACCATGTACATTCATATTAAACACTAAGATATTAATCTTATTTTCGCGACAAATTGATGCCGCAGTTGAATCCATGACATTAAGTTTTTGTGCAAGGACTTGACCTTGTGATACTTCAGTAAACATCTTTGCATTCTTGCTAGTTCTTGGATCTTTATCGTATACGCCTTCAACACCATTCTTCGCCATTAATATAATATCAGCATTAAGTTCTGCTGCGCGTAGTGCTGCTGCTGTATCGGTTGAGAAGAAAGGAGAACCAGTTCCACCGGAAAAGATTAATACCCTATTTTTCTCAAAATGTCTAATCGCTCTTCTTCTAATATATGGCTCAGCTACGGCACTAACAGGCAATACTGTCATTACACGTGTAGGCACCTGAATTGATTCAAGTGCATCTTGAAGTGCAAGTCCGTTCATGATGGTTCCAAGCATCCCCATATAATCAGCTTGAGCTCGATCCATACCAAGTTCTTCACCAGTTTTTCCTCGCCATAAGTTACCAGCACCTACAACAATTCCAACTTGAATTCCGAGTTCATAAATGTCTTTAATTTCAGTGGCAATGCCTTTCACAGTTGTTGGATGAATACCATACGTTCCATTACCTTTTAATGCTTCTCCACTAAGTTTTAATATCACTCTTTGGTACATTAAAGCCACGCCCCTTTTTTTTTATTTACTTGCGAACTTGCGCTGCTACTTCTGCTGCAAAATCTTCTTCTTTCTTCTCAATGCCTTCACCAACTTCAAGACGGATGAAACTTAAAACTGAAGTTTGGTTCTGTTTTAGATATGCACTCACTTTTTGATCAGGATCTTTTACAAATCCTTGATCAACTAAACAAATATCTTGTAAATATTTATTTAAACGTCCAATTACCATTTTTTCAACGATTTCTGCAGGTTTTCCTTCTGCAAGTGCTTGTTGAGACAAAATATGTTTTTCGTGTGCTAATGTTTCTTGATCAATTTGTGAACGATCTAGGAACAAAGGCTTTTGAGCTGCGACATGCATAGCAATGTCTTTAGCAACTTCTGGTTTGTCATTTGATAAAACCGTTAAAACCGCAATTCTTCCACCCATGTGCTTATACGAACCAAATCCTTGATCAGCTTTTTTTACAACTCTGGAAACACGTCTAAGTGACAGTTTTTCTCCAATTGTTGCTGTAGCATCTGCTAATACAGTTTCTAGTGATTTCCCGTCAACTGTTAAAGCTAATGCTTCTTCAGTTGAATTAGCTTTTGAATTTAATATTGTTGAACCCACTTGATCAATTAAGTTAACAAATTTTTCATTTTTAGCAACAAAATCAGTTTCTGAATTTAATTCAAAAATAACTGCTTCATTATCTTCGATAGCAACACTACATAAACCTTCAGCTGCAATTCTACCAGCTTTTTTGGCTGCTTTTGCAATACCTTTTTCTCTTAAATAGTCAATCGCAGCATCGATGTCACCATCTGTATGTTGTAATGCATTTTTGCAGTCCATCATACCTGCGCCAGTTTTTTCTCTTAACTCTTTTACTAATTGGGCTGTTATAGCCATGTATAAATCCTCCTGTAGATTATATTATTTTAAAGATAAAGGGGATAAATTATCCCCTTTTAGCATTATTTTAGTACGTCAATAAGTTCTGCTTTTTTAAGGGTTGAGTAACCGGTAATTCCACGTTCTTTAGCTAATGAACGTAGTTCAGCAACAGTCTTTGCACTTAAATCATTTTCAGGTGCACTCTCAACTTCAACAACTTTTTTAGGTGCTGGAGTTTCAACTTTTTCTTCTTTAACTACAGCAGCTTTTTCAACAACTGGAGTTTCAGCCTTTTCTTCAATAACAACTTTTTTAGGAGCAGTTGTCACAGTTTCGTCTTTAACGTATGGTTTACGAGCAGGTCTTTGGTTTTCTCTTTGATTTTCTCTTGGTTTATATGAAGGTCTTTCTCTTCTTGGAGGTCCAGATGTAATTGGTTCATCTTCAAATTTCTCTACAACTCCACCTTGAGCTTCAATCACAGCATTACCCATAACCCATGAAATCAATTTAACTGCGCGAATTGCGTCATCATTTGCTGGGATAATGTGATCAACATCATCAGGATCACAATTTGTATCAACAATTCCAAATACTGGAATTTTTAGCTTGCGAGCTTCTAAGATTGCATTTCTTTCTTTTCTTGGATCAACAATAAAGATTGCTTCTGGAACTTTTTTCATATCCTTGATACCACCAAGGAATTTTTCCAAACGTTCACGTTCATGCTTTAATTGTTGAACTTCTTTTTTAGGAAGTTTTTCAAAGATACCATCAGTTTCCATCTTATAAAGATCATGTAATCTCTTAATCCGACGACGAATGGTTTTAAAGTTTGTTAAAGTTCCACCTAACCAACGTTGGTCAACATAAAATTGTCCCGTACGAATAGCTTCTTCTTTAACTGCTTCTTGAGCTTGTTTTTTTGTACCAATAAATAGTACCTTACCGCCATCTTGCACAATTTGAAACAGTGCTTGATAAGCCTTCTCAATTTCTTCAGCTGTCTTTTTTAAATCAATGATATAAATACCATTTCTAGACGTGAAGATGTATGGTGCCATTTTTGGATTCCAACGACGCGTTGCGTGACCGAAATGTACACCAGATTCTAATAATTGTTTCATAGAAACGACTGCCATAAAATTTAATTCCTCCATTTTTGTTTTTTCTTCTGTATCACTTGAGCAAACTCACCCCAAAGGGCACAAGAGTCGCAAACATGACACATGCTTATTTTCATAGCCTTAATAAATATAACATATTTAATGGTCTTTTGCAAGTTAATCAATCCATTTTCGCTATATATCAGGCGACATAAGAAAGATTATGCTTGTTTAGGAGTATTGAGATAGATTTATTATATCTAAATCAATTAGTGCCCACTACTTCCAAAACCACCAAGCCTAATATTACCATTTGTATCATCATCTGTAGTCTTTTCAAATTTTAGAAAAATACCTTGAGCAACACGTTCACCCTTCTGAATAGAAACGACTTCATTTTTGACATTAATTAATGAAACCATGAGGTGTCCTTCATTTTCAGCATTATTGTAATAATCAGCGTCAACTACACCAACACTATTACTCATCATCAATCCTTTTTTAATTGAAAGTGATGAACGGGCAAAAATAAACAGTGCTTCACTTTTAGGCATAGTCACTTTTAACCCAGTTGGAATCATTTTAATTTCACCAGGTTGAAATAATACATCCTCAATACTTGCTAAATCGTATCCTGCACTATTTTCGGTTGCTCGCTTAGGAATACTAACACCTGAATTTTGATATTTTTTTATGATTTCAAATCTTCGCATAATCCAATCTCCTTGAGTTTTTTTAATACTGCATTTTCTCTAATCAATACAGTTTTTAATCCTTTTTTTTGATGAAGATCATCTTTTATTACAGACTCATTTTTCTTTATCGCATCATCTAAATTAACCCATTTCGGTTCAATGCCATGGATTAATTCTCTACCCTGTAATTCTTGATCTCCAAATTCTAGAATTTCACACAAGTAGTAAACTGATGTTTGCATATAAACTTGATCACTACCTTTAACACCGTATCTCATTTCTTTAGTTGTTCCACATGGCTGAATAATCTTAATTGAAACAGCACCTATTTCTTCCTTTAATTCCCTTTGTAATGCGTCTATCTGACTCTCATTAGGATTTATTCCACCACCGGGAAATGTATAGTCGTCAAACAAATTTGAATAAACCATTAACAACTCATTTTTTTGGTTTTTTATAATAGCTCTTACAGTAAACCTGTCTTTAATTTTACCTTTAGAAACAAGTCCTTCTTCAACAATCATTTTACCAAATGAAATCATTTTTTCACCATCCTAGGGTGTGTAGTTTTGTATTTTTCTTTGAGGACTTCACTAGAAACATGAGTATAAATTTGTGTTGATTTGAGATGTTCATGTCCCAAAAGTTCTTGAACAACTCTTAAATCTGCACCATGATTTAACATAGTGGTTGCAAATGCATGTCTCAACATATGGGGATGTATTTTAAATGTCTCCCCAGAATCTTTAATTATCTTTTTTAAAATGACTTGTAATCCTCTAACAGTAAGTGGAGTTCCTTTATAATTGATGAAAACATGAAGATCTGAGGACAATGATCCTTTAGACAATAAGATAGGTCTAATATAGGTCAAATAGTGTTTAAGGTCTTCAATTAGTTTTTTATGTAATGGGACATAGCGATCTTTTGATCCCTTCCCATGCACAAGCAGTTGTTCTCTATCTAATTGTATATCTTTAATGGTCATCTCAGTAACTTCACTTGCTCTTAAACCACAGCTAAAAAGTAAATCCAATAAAACATAATTTCTAAATCCCAGTGGACGATAACGATTAATCGATTTAAATAACATATCAATTTCATCATCATCAATTATTTTGGGTAATTTTCTAGGAATTTTTGGGGTTTCAAGATTTGTAAAGATATTGATATCCAATAGCTTTTGATTTACTAAGTAATCATAAAAAGTTCTAAGAGAAGATATTTTTCTCGCAATCGTTTTTTTGGCTAAATCTTTCTCATCTAAATAAGCTAAAAAGTGTCTACCTAATCTTTCTCTTGTCACATCTAATAAATCTTTGGCTAATTCTTCATTTTTTATAAATGATTGAAAATCGTGTATATCTCTTAGGTAGCTCGTTACTGTATTATCTGCGTAATTTTTTTCGACCAATAAATAATTCTTGAAATCATCGATATAGATCATCTAAGTGTCTCCTTAAACTCTTCAAGAGCTGCTAATGATCGTTTGACATAGAGCTCTTTACGCATTTTTTTTGAATGTTTAAATTCAAGTTGCTGAAATAAACCTAAATTAGCATTCATAGGTACAAAAGATTTATTCGGTGTTGAAATATAGGTTGACATTGCTCCCATCATTGTATCGATAGGAAAAGGTCTAAGACGATTAAAAGAGATAAATTGATTCATTTGAATTGCAGCATTTAACCCCGATGCAGCACTTTCAACATAACCTTCAACACCACTGATTTGTCCAGCAAAAAACAAATTAGGATATTTCAATGCCTGAAAACTATTGTTCAATAACTTGGGACTTTCTAGGTAAGTATTTCGATGCATCACACCATATCTCAATATTTTAACCTTCTCTAATCCCGGAATTAATTGAATAATTCTTTTTTGTTCATCCCACGTGAGATGTGTCTGAAACCCAACAATATTATACATAGATTTAGAAACATCATCTTGTCTAAGTTGTACAACAGCAAAAGGTCTCTTACCATATTCTTTTTCTAAACCTACTGGCTTCATAGGGCCATAAAGTAGGGTTTCAAATCCTCTATTTGCCATGACTTCAAATGGCATACATCCTTCAAATACGTTATTTTCAAAATCTTTAATTTCAACAGTTTTTGCATTTACCAATTCATGATGAAAAATTTCATATTGTTCTTTTGTCATTGGGCAATTAATATATGCCGCTTCACCTTTATCATATCTACTCTTCAAATATGCGATATCCATATTAATCGATTTTGCATCAATAATCGGTGCAACTGCATCAAAAAAATGAAGATGCTCTTGATGAAATAACTTATGAATCTCTTTAGATAAAGTATCACTTGCAAGAGGGCCAGCACAAACTATTGTCAACTCATCGGGATTTATTGAAGTTACCTCTTCATTAATTACATCTATCATTGGATGATTCTTAATTTTATTTTCGATATAAAGCGAAAACAACTCTCTATCCACGGCTAAACTTGATCCTGCAGGGACACTTGCGTGATGTGCTGCTTGCATTATCAATGAATTAAAGGACATCATTTCATGCTTGAGTAAACCCACAGCATTATTGATATCATTTGATCTTAAAGAATTCGAACAAACAAGTTCAGCAAAATGACCGGTTTGATGAGCAGGTGTCATTTTTTTGGGTCGCATTTCATAAAGTTGTACTTGAATATTCTGATTCGCAAGGTAGTAAGCTGCTTCAACTCCAGCTAACCCAGCACCTATTATTTTTACCATTTAATCACCACTCTTATTATACATTAAAACCCATTTCAAATAAATAAAAATCCACGCCTTCAAGACGTGGTTTTTCTCCTACGCCTACAAGGCTAGCTACTGGCGACCCCCATTTGAGGGTCTTTTTATTTGCCCAATTGCC
>JAFGTI010000065.1 GCA_016934175.1 Acholeplasmataceae bacterium
AGTTGATGCCACGCTGCTGAACTCGCAAGTTCGACACGTAAAAAAGTGTCAAATTTATGTTGTTCACTCCATAATTTTTTCATAACTTGTCGTTGATATCTCTTAATCATTTAGGTTCTCCTCAAAATATTGGATGCACTAAAATTGTTTGATTGCGATCTGGACCTACGGAAAATATAGCTAGCGGAACTCCTACAATTTCAGTGAGTTTATTTAAATAATTTTTTGCAGCTTCAGGTAATTCATCAAATGTTTTAACTTGCGTAATATCTTCATTCCAACCAGGCATTGTAATATAGTTAGGAATACAAGCTTCAAAATCTGCCATTTCAGCAGGAATATAGTCTATTTCTTTTCCCTCAAATTGGTAAGATGTAGCAATTTTTATTTCATCAATACCTGATAGCACATCAAGTAGTGTTACTGCTAAATAAGATAATCCACTAATCCGTTTAGTATGTCTTAAAACAACAGTATCAAGCCAACCAATTCTTCTAGGTCTACCTGTAGTTGTTCCAAATTCATTACCAACTTTTCTAATATGAGATGCTAAATCACCGATAATTTCACTAGGCATCGGACCCGAACCAACACGTGTTGTATAAGCTTTTGTAACACCAACTGCACCATCAACTAACCATGGAGCTATACCTGTATTTAAAGGCACGCTAGATGCTGTAGGTGAACTTGAAGTAACAAAAGGATAAGTCCCATGATCTAAACACAATAAAACACCTTGTGCACCTTCAAATAATACATTCTTATTTTCTTCAATTGCTTGATTTAAATAAACAGATGTATCTGATACATAAGGAGCCATGACTTGTGCATAATTTAGATACTCAGTATATAACTCATCAAAATTTAATCTTGGAGCACCAAGTTTTCTTAGTTCCTGATTTTTAACTTTTAATAATTCAGATAGTCTTAAACGAAAGCGTTCAGGATGAATAAAAGTTGATACTCTTAGTCCTAATCGAGAAGCTTTATCTGTATAAGCAGGTCCTATACCTTTTTGAGTTGTTCCTATTTTTTCATTTCCTTTAAAATGTTCATAAGCTTTATCCAGTTCTAGATGATATGGCAAAACAATATGTGCACGGTCTGAAATTTTCAAATTAAAATTATCTAATTTAGCAATTTCTTCAATAAATGCTTTTGGATTAATCACCATACCATTAGCCATCACATTGGTTATTTTTGGGTTTAAAATACCCGATGGTAATAAATGAAGACTATGTTTCTTCCCATCAAATACAACGGTGTGACCAGCATTGTTTCCACCTTGATATCGGACAACAACATCGGCATCCTGGGCTAAGAAGTCAGTAATTTTCCCTTTTCCTTCATCTCCCCATTGTGTACCTACGATAACAACTCTTTTCATCATTTACTCCTATTCTTTTTTGTATTTATCTTAATTAATTAAATTTATAATTTAGTACTTCTCAAAACAAACTGATTTTAGCATAGATTACACACATAGTCAATGTAAGTTTATCTTCCAAAATGTATATATTGGTAATAAGAAGTATTTTGCTATTGTAAATAACAATACGGTTCTATATAATAAAAACAGGTGATTAAATGAAAATATTATTTTGTAGTGGTGAGGTTTACCCATTTAGTAAAACAGGTGGACTTGCAGATGTCGCTGCATCACTTCCTAAAACTTTAAATCAACTTAACCATGAAGTGAAAATAATCACTCCATTTTATCAATCGGTGGAATCAAAAACTAAAGATTTAAAATTCCTTGGTTCATCTGACATTCTCATGGGTCTTCTCATCAAGAAGGTTCAATTTTTTTCAACTTTAGATCAGGGAGTCACCTATATCTTCGTGAAAAACGATGATTTTTTTTATAGATCTGATTTATATGGTTATGAAGATGATGCTGAACGATTTACATTCTTCAATTTTGCAGTTTTAGAATATATTAAAATATCACAAGATTTTCCTGATATCATTCATGTCAATGATTGGCAAACTGCACTTATTCCATTCTTTTTGGATATTAGATATAAAATGACAAATCAAAAATTTGCTAAGATTCGTACGATATTATCGATCCATAATCTTGAAAAACAAGGTTCATATCCTATTGAGACAGAAAAGTTATTCGGTAATAAGAACTTTACTTACATACATATGAATCGCGTTAACTTCCTAAAATGTGGTATTATGCGTGCTAATTTAATTAATACAGTTAGTGAAAATTATAAGAATGAAATCTTAACTCGTTTCTTTGGATTCACTTTAGATGGTCCTCTCAAATCACGTCAAAATGATTTATATGGCATACTTAATGGTCTGGATCATGATTTATATAATCCTAAAACAAGTCAATATCTTTATGAGAATTTTGATGATCAATCATTTCTTCCAGCAAAAAGAATTAATAAGCAAAAATTGCTTGAAAAATTGAATTTACCTATTAAAAAAGATATTCCTTTGGTGGCATTCATTAATCGATTTGCTAGACAAAAAGGTATAGATATCTTAATGACAACACTTGAAGAATATTTAAAGAATGAGCAAATCTTCTTAGTTTCAATCGGTTCTGGTGATGCACTTTATGAGTTGTTCTTTATTGAAATGCAAAAAAAGTATCCAAGTCAAGTTTACTATCATCAAGGATTTGATTACGAACTTTCACAAAAAGTATATGCAGCCTCAGATTTATTCTTATTACCTAGTTTATTTGAGCCATGTGGTCTTAATCACATGATTGCTATGCGATATGGCGCACTTCCCATTGTAAGGGAAACAGGTGGATTAAAAGACACGGTACGGAATTATGATCCGAATAGCGGAATTGGTACAGGTTTTTCATTTAA
>JAFGTI010000066.1 GCA_016934175.1 Acholeplasmataceae bacterium
ATATTGGCTCTGTAGCTCAGTCGGTAGAGCAAAGGACTGAAAATCCTTGTGTCGGGAGTTCAATTCTCCCTGGAGCCACCACTAACTTATAGTAAAGCCACTAAATGGCTTTTTTTTATAATTTAATACTAAATGATATATTTTTAAGTATAAATTTTATCATTTAGAATATCTAATAACTATAGTTACGTATGTGATATAATAAAAGCACAATGACTATTTAGATTACGAGGGATGATATGAAAATAAGAAAAACTATAGATATAAAAAAAACACTAATTAACATTGCATTAGTTTTTGCAATTATTTTTGGTTCTATATTAATGACTAGTTGCACTAAAAATCCTGCTGATTCACAAGATCAAGATATATTAGATTGTGTAAAACGCGCACTAGCTAATGGAACAGACACAAGTGTTTGTTATCCGGAAAATAATCCACTAGGCATAGTCTGGATAGGAAATTTTCAATTTAGCACTGAGGGGATATTTGATATCGCACCAAATAATCTTATGAAACCTTAGAGTCTTCTTATACATCACAATTATTATAATGCATGAATTTATATAGATATTATAGGAGGTAAAAATGAAAAACAGTATTAATAAATTTATCGATTGGTTTGAGAGTAAATTTAACTATATTATTGATATAGTGGCTTTAATTGGTGGAGCATTTTGTATTTTCTTAGCTATTTTTATATTTATTGTAATATTAATTAATGGAACTGCACTGCTAGAAAATATTGAAGCAATAATTCTTCCAGGAGTGATAGGATTTTTTGGAATCATCATATTATTTGCATTGCGAATAACTCGAAATATCACAAAACCATAATAGAATGAATACAAGATAACGTTATATTTGAAATATTAATAAAAACATAACAAAATTAAAGTAAAAATAAGATCATTTCTATAATATACGTAGAGGTGGTTTTTTATGAGCATTAATGCAATGTATATCTTTAATGGAATAAATCAATTAAATTCGTTTACACAGTTTATTGAAAATGATGGTTGGAAAATAGAAAAACAATTATTAAAAGAACGTGTTGCTCAATATAATCAAAAGGATTATTTCATTATGATGAAAAGTAAATTTAATAACCAAAAATTATCATTTTGGGAATTAAAAAATGAAGAAGTTATTACATGGATTGATACCATGCTTTTAATGCGCAGATTGATGGTTGAGTTATTTAAAAAGGGTGTTGATGCAGATAAAATATTAATTATAATGGAATACCCTTTGATCTATGGGAACCATATGCGATCGGATTATCTATTAGTTTATGATCGGTTAATTATTGTGCTTGAATTTGGAATGTTTAATCAAGATGAAAAAAGAAGCGAGGAACGATACACGAAAAAACTCCAAGAATCAATAAATTACAGACAAATTATTGGTAATTTAGTATGTGGACATGTTAGTGTTGTCAACTATGCAATGATTTATCTCCCTGAATTCGATAGAATTAATAAGAAAGTTATAGAATCTAATATTGAACATAATTCAAAAGAACTATTTTTATTATCAAATTTTATCAATCATAACGTAAAATTACAAGAATCTTTCTCAGCTATTAATCAACTCAATATAATTGATTCTAGCAAATAAGGTTTTTTTGTTTGATTTTCCTGTTTCCTGTGCTATCATATACTTAAATAAAGATGTTTGAATTTCAAAATATTTGAAGGAGAGTATAAAAATGAGTGAGAAAATAGGACTTGTTGTTTGTGGGAATTCAGGTGTTGATTATCTTAAATTAGAATATCCAGTTAAACTAATTAGATCAACATTAAACCTTGGCGGAAAAGAATATGAAGATTATGTTGATATCCAAGCTAAAGAATTTTATGATGTAATTGTAAATAATCCTGATATTGATGTATCAACTTCTCAAACCTCAACTGGAAAAATTGCAAGTGTTTATGAAGAATTAAAAGAAGAGGGATATACAGACGTTATTACAGTTGTTATCTCGTCAAAACTCAGTGGCACATATCAAGGAGCTGTTTTGGCTAAAGACATGGTTCAGGGATTAAACATTTATGTTATTGATTCTAGAACGGTTTCCTATGGTGAGGCATACCTTATCATGGAAGCTATAAAAATGATCAAAGCGGGAAGCAAGACTAGAGATATTATTGATAAGCTAGAGAAAATTAGAGAGCACATCTATATTTATGTACTTGTAGATACATTAAAATATCTCGTGAAAAACGGAAGATTATCTTCCACAAGTGGTTTTTTGGGAACACTTTTAAAGATTAAACCATTACTTTACATTCAAAGAGACGGCAGTTTAGTACCATTTGAAAAAATTAGAACAACAAGTAAAGCACAAGCCAGATTGTTGGAGGTTATTCAACACGATATCGAAGGAAAGAACGTAGTAATGTTTATTGTATATACAAATAACGAAGAAAAGGCTTTAGAAATTAAGAAAAAAATCCTAGCTATAAGACCGGACTTAAATATAGAACTAGTTCCATTGACACCAGTTGTTGGCGCACATGCAGGTCCAGGGACTTTAGGTGTTGGATATATTGTTATATAGTAGAAAGGGGGAATTACTGTGATTGATCCTAAACATGTAATAAATGAACTTTTAGTTGATGTTTTTAATCATATTTTAAGCATTGAAAGTGATGTTTTAAAGAAAAGAGGCGTAAAAATTTCAATGACTGAAGTCCATGTACTCGAAGCAATCCGCAATTCATCAATTCCTACAATGGGAAATGTTGCTCATAAGTTACGAGTGACTCTTGGAACGTTGACAACCTCAGTCAATGTTTTAGTTAAAAAAAACTATGTTGAAAGATATAGAGATGAAATTGATCGCAGAAAAGTATTTTTAAAACTTAACGAAATAGCCATAGATGTACTAAAAATTCACGATAGATTCCACGATGAAATGGTCGCTTCTTTGTTTAAAGATTTGGAGCTAGAAAAAGACGAAGTTTTAATGAAATCATTAGAAAATATAAGCCAATATTTTAAACAGAGATATTAAATAAATGAATATAAGTGAGCATCAGAGATTGATGCTCTTATTTTTTTAAAAAATATTAAGTTTAGACTATGATTATGTTTAGATTTCTTGTATAATGAGAATGGCAAAAAAAAGGGTGGGGCTGGATATGTCTATAAAACAATGCAAAAACTATAAAAAGAAGAACAAATAATGGTTCATCTTTTTTCTTTTTTAGAGGGGAGAAAAAAAATATAGGATTCTCAAAATAGTATATAAGAGCATACTATATTTTACATTGCTGTTTATTCTATCACAAAATTCACGATAAGCGATTCGAAGTTTCTCAATGATTGATTCAGCAAACAATACTATGTATAGACGTAATACAAGAGTACATCACACACAAAATTAGCTAACAGTAAAGGACATGATATGAATAGTATAAACCAGAATCAACTAGTATTTCATAATTCTATAGCGGTTGGGAAGGCCGTTGTATTTAATATTGAAAAAGAAATTTTTTTAATTCAGAATAAAGAAATAGAAAAAATATTTAATGAACTAAATCTAATTAAAATTCATGAATATAATCACTTTAGGGATATAAAAATGGCATTATCAAATCATGATACTAAGATATATGACGCTTTGAGTTTTATTTTCTTTATTTTTGATACATTGAGCATTAACTTAAGATTCAGAAACTTAGTTATAGATGAAAAAGTAAATTATTTATTGGCTTTTGAAAAGTCATTAGATGAATTCTTAATAAGTGATCTTTTCGTTATTCCCCACTGCTTTATTGATGAAGCAAAATTAATAGAAACTTATATCCAAGAACTAAAAAAACGACTTATATTTAGATTTGAAATGAGTGTGTTTCAAAAATTCCGTAAAGAAATAAAATGCGATTATATATTGGTTGCAGATGAATTTAAGAAAGAATACTTCGATGAAATTGAATTAAACTGTAAAGGTGTTATATGCAAAAATGCCAATAATCTAGATTTGGTAAAGTTATTTGCTCATGAATATGAGTTGCCAATTGCTATATATAATCAGAATATAATAGACGGGACTATTGTTACTATTGATGGTGTATTAAAACGAATCTGTACTGATTCAGTAAATGATAGTGCCGAACTTCAAATTAACTCTTCTCAAGAAGAAATCTCAAATAATGATGAAGGCTATGATTATCCATATTCTAAAATAAAAATATATGCACCGTTAGTTGATATGAGATATATAAAATATGTTGCTCAAAGTAAATGGTACACTGGAATTGCACCTTTTAAATCAGAGTATATGTTTGTCACAAGCGGTTTGGTTTTATCTTTTGAACAACAATATAAAAGATATGAAAGGATGATGAAAGACATCGGAGACAAGGAAATTTATATAGGGATTCCAGATTTTAGACCTGAAAGACCAACTGAATTTCTTGGAAAAATATATACAGATATAGATACATATGATACTTTCGATGTGCTATTTGATAATCAATTGAAAGCGATAGCAATGGCATCTCTTAAATACAATAGACAAATAAATATTGTAGTGCCGATGATTCGAATACCGGAAGAAGTTGATTACTGGAAAGAAAATATTAAATCAATATTCGAATATTATATGGTTTATAATGTTAAAGTTGGCATAATGATCGAAACTGAATCAGCTTTTGAATTTTTTGAGGAATATAGAGGTATGGATTTTGCAATTATAGGTCTCAATGATTTGATAGAAGAGTTAAGTGATGATTTTGATAGATATAGCAAACTAACAAAAGATGAAATGCTGGATATATTTTGGCCAAATTTGAGAGAACTTCATCAATTTTTTAGAACATTTAAAATGCAAACAAAGCATATTATTGCAGGAAATTTTTTATCAAATCCAGATATCCTATTAAAATTAATCAACTCTGGTTTTTCCAATTTTTCAATTCAGCCAAGTCAATTCAAATTTATTGAAAAAACATTAATGTTTCATGATATGACTAGAGGTTCATTCAAAGGAATCTCTGCGCAAAGAGAATCAATGAAAGATTTATATGCAGCTAAGAAAATAGAAACCATTAAAAGAAAAGAATTAGAACAACTAAATAAAATTGAATACAAAGAGAAGAAGAAAAAAGCAAAAGAACAACGTATAAGAGATATGCATAAAGCAAAAAGAGAGATAGTGATTCGAAAACTATTAGATGATAGAGATAATTCCATAAAACTAAAGAAAATAGAAAAGAAATAACAAATATTAGAGGTAAAAGTAACGAAAGGGTTGCTTTTGCCTCTTTATTAAGATATAATAATCACGCTCGTGTGTAAACATGAGTAAGGCTGTGAAATGGAAGGTTGTTGACACACGGATAGCCGTTGTCTACGTGTTGGGTATTTCCATGGAGCAAGTCTATACAAGATTATAGGCGAAAGGAGCTATTCAAATGGCGAAAGATGTAATTAAAATTCGTTTAAAAGCTTACGATCATAGATTGCTTGATCAAGCTGCTAAGAAAATTGTTGATAGTGCACTTAGAACTGGTGCTACAGTTCAAGGTCCAATTCCTCTTCCAACAGAAAAGGAAATCTTCACAATTTTACGTTCACCACATGTCAATAAAGATTCACGTGAACAATTCGAACGCAGAACTCACAAGAGATTGATCCAGATTATTGATCCTAATCCAAAAACAATTAGTGCATTAATGGATATTGATTTACCATCGGGTATTGATATCGTATTGAAAAAATAATTAACATTAAGAAAGAGGTAAAATTATGGCCAAAGGAATCTTAGGTAGAAAGCTAGGAATGACACAAATTTTCGATGAAAACAGTGTTTTAGTCCCAGTTACCGTTATAGATGTGGCTGATAATGTGGTTCTACAGCAAAAGACTATTGAAACAGATGGTTATGTAGCAACACAAATCGGTTTTGAAACTAAACGGGACAAATTAAGTAACAAGCCTGAACAAGGGCACGTTAAAAAAGCTAATACAGCACCTAAGCGCTTCGTTAGAGAAATCCGCTTTAAAGAAGAGCTTAATAATGAGTTAGTGGGTTTAAAGGTCGGTGACCTTGTTAAAAATGATTTATTTAAAATCGGCGAAGAAGTCGATGTCACAGGCACTTCAAAGGGTAAAGGCTTTGCCGGAACCATTAAGAGACACAATCAAAGTCGCGGACCAATGACTCATGGTTCGAGATATCACCGTAGACCTGGTTCTATGGGACCAATTAAAGGTAAGCTAAAAGGTAAAAATTTACCAGGGCAAATGGGTGCTGAACAAGTAACTATTCAAAATCTTAAAATTGCTGGTGTCGATATAGAAAATCAACTACTATTAATCAGTGGAAGCGTTCCAGGACCTCAAAAAGGACTTGTAATTGTTAGATCTGCTGTTAAAAGTGGTAAATAAGGAGGGTTAAAATGCCAAATATTAACGTATTAAGCCAAGCAGGCAAAAAAGTTGCTGACCTAACCTTATCAGAATATGTATTTGGGATTGAACCACATCAACAAGCGTTGTATGATGTAGTAAATTCTCAAAGAGCAGCAATGAGACACGGTACTCATGATGTAAAAAATCGTGGTGAAGTATCTGGTGGTGGTAAAAAGCCATGGCGTCAAAAAGGAACTGGTCGTGCTCGTCAAGGGTCAACACGTTCTCCTCAATGGCGTAAGGGTGGTATTGTTTTCGGACCAACACCTAGAAGTTATGCAGTTAAAATGAACCAAAAGGTTCGTCAGTTAGCATTGAGATCAGCACTTTCTTATCATTTAGTTAAGAATCAATTAAAAGTTGTTGATACATTAAATATTGATGCTCCAAAAACAAAGTTGTTTAAAGATTTGTTGACATCACTTGGAATTGAAGGAAAAACTCTTGTCGTAGCTAATTCATTTAGTGAAAACGAAGTTCTAGCAGCGAGAAATATTCCAACTATTGCATTCTCACAAGTTAGTCATGTCAGTGTTTATGACATTCTAAATTGCAAGAATCTAGTGCTAACAAAAGATGCAGTTGCTGCATTAGAGGAGGTATTAGGCAATGACTAAGTATTATGAAATTATCAAAGGTCCCATTATTACTGAGCAATCGACAAAACTGATTGAAGGTCAAAATAGATATACATTTAAAGTTGATAAAAAAGCTAATAAAGTTGAAATTAAAAAAGCAATCGAAGCAATCTTCAATGTAAAAGTTTTATCTGTAAACACAGTAAATGTTTTGCCTAAGTTTAAAAGAATGGGTAAATATGAAGGATACAAACCTGCATATAAAAAAGCAATTGTTAAATTGGCTGAGGGTCAAAAGATTGACGCCTTCACCGTATAAGTGAAATATTAGAGGAGGTTTAACCAAATGGCGGTTAAAAAATACAAAGCGACGACTAATGGTCGACGCAACATGAGTGTGTTAACATTCGAAGAAATTACAACATCTACTCCTGAAAAATCACTACTAGAGCCATCTTCTCGCACCGGTGGAAGAAATAACCAAGGTAAGATCACCGTACGTCACATAGGTGGCGGTGCAAAAAGAAAGTATCGTGTAATTGATTTTAAACGTAATAAAGATAATATTGCTGGTAAGGTAGCTACAATTGAGTATGATCCAAACCGCACTGCAAATATTGCTTTAATTCATTATGTAGATGGTGAAAAAAGATATATCCTAGCTCCAAAAGGTTTGGAAGTAGGCACAGAAATCGTTTCAGGTATCCAAGTAGATATTAAAACGGGTAATGCTTTACCTATTATGAATATTCCAGTGGGTACTACGATTCACAACATCGAACTTTCACCTGGTAGAGGTGGACAAATAGCAAGAAGTGCTGGCACTTCAGCTCAAATTTTAGGTAGAGAAGATAAATATGTACTTGTTCGTTTACAATCTGGAGAAGTTAGAAAGATTTTAGGAACTTGCCGTGCAACTATTGGTGTTGTCGGAAATGAATCCTATGAACTTGTCAACATTGGTAAAGCAGGAAGAACAAGACACATGGGCGTTCGCCCAACCGTACGTGGATCTGTAATGAATCCAAACGATCACCCACATGGTGGTGGTGAAGGTAGAACACCTATTGGTAGAAAATCACCAATGACCCCTTGGGGTAAAAAAGCTCGTGGTGTTAATACTCGAGATCATAAGAAAGCGTCTAGCGACTTAATTATCCGTCGCCGTACGAAGTAGGAGGAAAATTATGGCACGTTCAGTTAAAAAAGGACCATTTTGTGATGATCACTTATTAATTAAGGTTCAAAAGCAAAATGCAGCAAACGAAAATAAAGTGATCCAAACTTGGTCACGTCGTTCAACGGTTTTCCCTGACTTTGTTGGACACACTGTTGCCGTTTATAACGGTAAATCACATGTCCCTGTTTACATAACAGAAGATATGGTTGGACATAAATTTGGCGAGTTTGCTCCAACACGTACATACCGTGGACATGGTAAAGATGATAAAAAAGCTAAGAAGAAGTAATTGGAGGAGAAATAATGGAAACTAAAGCTATAGCTAAAACCGTTCGCATTGCTCCTAGAAAAGTTAGATTGGTAATCGATCTTATTCGTGGTAAGGATATTAAAGAAGCGCAAGCAATCTTAATGTTTACACCTCGCGGAGCCTCACCAGTTATTTTAAAGGTATTGAACAGCGCTGTCGCTAACGCTGAACACAATAACAATGCAAACGTAGAAAACCTATTTGTTAAAGAGGTTTATGTTAATGAGGGAGTACGTCTAAAAAGACTTTTGCCAAGAGCAAAAGGTCAAGGCGATATTATCCAGAAGAGAACTAGCCACATTACTGTAATCGTGGCAGATAAAGAGTAGAGGTGAGATGACATGGGTCAAAAAGTTAATCCAGTAGGAATGCGTCTTGGTATCATCCGTACTTGGGATTCTAAATGGTATGCTGAAAAAACAGCAGTTCCTGCCTTAGTAAAAGAAGATGAACTAATTCGTAGATATCTTAATGATTTTTATAAAAAAGCCGCTGTTTCTCACATTGAAATCGAACGTGTTAAAGGTAAAGGCGGAAAAGATCGCGTAAAAGTAACATTACATACCGCTAAGCCTGGTATCGTTATCGGCCGTGATGCAGAAACTAAGAAAAAAGCAGTAGCTCATTTAGAAAAATTAACAAAAAAAGAAATCGTATTTAATGTTGTTGAAGTTAAGCGTCCAGAAAGAGTTGCAACACTTATCGCACAAAGCATAGCAGATCAACTTGAAAATCGTGCTTCTTTCAGACGTGTACAAAAAATAGCAATGCAACGTGCTTTAAAGTCAGGAGCAAAAGGTGTTAAAACCCTAGTTTCAGGCCGTTTAGGCGGAGCAGAAATCGCACGTAGTGAAGGTTATTCGGATGGGCAAGTGCCTCTTCATACACTTCGCGCAGATATTGATTATGCAACTGCAGAAGCTAATACTACCTATGGTATTCTTGGTATTAAAGTTTGGGTTTATAACGGTGAAGTACTACCGGGCCAAACCAGAGAAGAAAACCTTAGAAAGCAAGACGAAAGAGCTCCACGTCAAGATAGAAGACCACGTCGCTCTAATAATCCTCGTGACAACAAGGGAGGCAAATAATCATGTTAATGCCTAAAAGAACTAAATTCCGTCGTCCTCATCGTGTGAGCTATGAAGGTAAAGTTAAGGGAAGAAATGAAATCCTTAATGGAGACTTTGCATTAGTAGCATTGGAAGGCGCATGGATAACAAACCGTCAAATCGAAGCGGCTCGTATCGCGATGACTAGACATATGAAAAGATTAGGGAAAGTATGGATCAATATCTTCCCACACTTAGCTAAAACTAAGAAACCTATGGAAGTGCGCATGGGCTCTGGTAAAGGTGCTCCTGATCACTGGGTAGCTGTTGTAAAAGAAGGTAAAATTATGTTTGAAATTAATGGTGTTTCTGATGAAGTAGCAAAAGAAGCATTACGTTTAGCATCTCACAAATTACCTATTAAAACTAAAATTGTTAAAAGAGGTGAGCAAGCGTGAAAGCGACTGATATCAGAAAGATTAGCACAGTTGATCTTGAAAAAAGAATCATCGAGCTTAAAGCAGAATTATTTAATTTACGCTTTCAGCTCGCAGTAGGACAACTTGAAAATACAGCGCGTATTGGAATAGTTAAGAGAACGATTGCACAAATGAAGACAATCATCAGTGAACGTACTGAATAAGGAGGATACCATGGATCGTAATAGTAGAAAAGTATATACGGGAATTGTTGTATCTGACAAAATGGATAAAACGATTACCGTGGTTGTAGACACATTTAAGAAGTCACCTTTATATCGTAAAAGTGTAAAGGTTTCAAAGAAATTTCATGTGCATGATGAAGAAGGTTTAGCAGGCATTGGCGACACAGTTACCATTATGGAAACACGTCCCATGTCAAAGACTAAGAGATTCCGTCTCTTAGAAGTCGTTGCTAAAGCCGATCTAGTATAGGGAGGAAAAAATCATGATTCAACAAGAAAGTAGATTAGTTGTTGCTGATAACAGTGGCGCTAAAGAAGTCCTTGTGATTAAGGTTTTAGGGGGAACCCGTCGTCGCTATGCAAATATCGGTGATATTGTGGTTGTTACTGTAAAAAAAGCTGCACCTGCAGGTATGGTTAAAAAAGGTGAAGTCCTAAGAGCAGTTATTGTCCGCACGGTTTCAGGCCTTCGTCGCGCTGACGGATCATACATTAAGTTTGATGAAAACGCAGCAGTTATTATTAAAGATGATATGAACCCACGTGGTACCCGTATTTTCGGACCAGTGGCCAGAGAGCTTAGAGAAAAGAACTTTATGAAGATCGTATCTCTTGCTCCTGAAGTTCTATAAGGAGGTCTCTCATGTACATTAAAGCTGGAGACACAGTAGCAGTTATTGCTGGAAATGATCAATTTTCCACTGATAAAAAAGGAAAAACTACAAGAAAGACTGGCCGCGTCTTAAAAGTTTATCCTAGAACAGATCGTGTTTTGGTTGAGGGTATCAATATGGTTAAAAAGCATGAAGCCCCAAAAAACCAAAAAGATAAAGGCGGTATCGTAGAAAAAGAAGCACCAATCCATGTATCAAATGTTGCAATTGTTGACCCTAAAACAGGAAAACCAACTCGCGTTGGTTATCATGAAGTTAACGGCAAAAAGGTACGGTATGCTAAAAAATCTGGCGAAAGCCTTGATAAATAAGGAGTGAGACAATGAGTGCAATGAAAGATAAATACAACAATGTTGTCAAACCCGAACTGATTAAGGCATTTAATTACACGTCAGTAATGCAGGTGCCTAAAATAGATAAAATCGTAGTGAATATGGGTGTCGGTGATGCAGTCTTCAATCCAAAAGTCTTAGATGACGCAGTTGAAGAATTAAAAACTATCACTGGTCAAAAACCACTAATCACTAAAGCTAAGAACTCAATTTCAAACTTTAAACTAAGAGAAGGCATGGCAATTGGTGCCAAAGTGACTCTTCGTGGCGAAAGAATGTATTATTTCTTAGATAAATTAATTTCTATTGCTTTACCACGTGTACGTGACTTTAGAGGTATTTCTTCAAATGCATTTGATGGACGCGGTAACTACACAGTAGGTATTAGAGAACAACTTATATTCCCTGAAATTAGTTTAGATAAAGTAAAAAAAGTTCGTGGTATGGATATTGTAATTGTAACAACGGCAAAGACTGACCAAGAAGGACGAGCATTACTCAGTTATCTTGGCATGCCGTTTAAGAAGTAAGGAGACGTAATATGGCTAAAAAATCAAAGATTGTTAAAGAAATGAAACGTCGTGTGATTGTTGAACGCTATCGCGAAATCGTTTTGGAACTTAAAGAAAAAGGTGACTATCACGCACTTCAAAAACTTCCAAGAAACGCTTCAGCTACACGTCTTAGAAATCGCGATGCTATTGATGGTCGCCCACGCGCTTATATGCGCAAATTTGGCTTGTCACGTCTAAATTTTCGTGAATTAGCACATAAGGGAGAAATTCCTGGTGTTAAAAAAGCAAGCTGGTAATTAGGAGGAAGAACAATGGTTATGACTGATCCAATCGCGGATATGCTCACGCGTATTCGTAACGCAAATAAGATGCGTCATGTAAAAGTAGAAATGCCAGCTTCTAGACTTAAGTCTGATATTTTAACAGTACTTAAGAAAGAAGGATTCATTGTTGATTTTACAATGGTAAAAGACAGTGCTCAAGGCAAAATTGTTGTGACCTTAAAATATACGTCTTCAAAAGAACGTGTAATTAAAGGTTTAAAGCGGATATCGAAACCAGGACTTCGTGTTTATGTATCAGTGGAAGATATACCTAAAGTATTGAATGGTTTAGGCGTTGCCTTAATCTCTACTTCAAAGGGTATCATGACTGATCGTGAAGCACGTTTAGCTCAAGTTGGCGGCGAAGTGCTCGCCTACGTATGGTAATAAGGAGGAAATTATGTCACGTATAGGAAATAAAGTGATTCAAGTTCCTGCTACTGTTACCGTCACGGTAAGTCCTACTAACTACGTTGTAGTTAAAGGTCCAAAGGCTCAACTTGAATTCCAATTCAATGAACGTTTAGGCATCAAGGTCGAAGGTTCAACTGTAACAGTTACCCGTCCAAATGATGAAATATTTTCAAGAAAAATCCATGGTACAACTCGTGCACTCATAGCAAATATGGTCACAGGTGTTTCAGTAGGATTTAAAAAGCAATTAGAAATTCGTGGTGTAGGTTATAGAGCAGCGCTCCAAGGCAACACCGTTAATTTAAGTATGGGGTATTCACACCCAGTTGATCTAGAAATTCCAGCAGGAATTACTGTCACCATTCCAAAGAACACAGATGTTATCATCGAAGGTGCCGACAAACAAGCAGTTGGCGAATTTGCTGCTAAAATCAGAAGTGTTAGAAAACCTGAACCTTATCTAGGAAAAGGAATTCGTTATGTTGATGAGTATGTTCCACGCAAAGCTGGAAAGACTGCTAAGTAAGGGAGGACATCACTATGATTAAGAAAATATCTAAGAATGTCACAAGACAAAAACGTCATCTACGTATGCGTAAAATTGTTAGTGGAACTCAAGAACGTCCAAGATTGAATGTTTTTCGTTCCAATACTGCACTTTACGTACAAGTTATTGATGATGTTAACCAAACTACACTTATCAGTGCACGTAGTCAAGAAACAGGTCTTAAGGGCTCAAATATTGTAGCCGCTAAGGCAGTTGGAAAATTAATTGCCGAAAAAGCACTTGCTCATGGCGTTACAGAAGTTGTATTTGATCGCGGAGGATATTTATATCACGGACGCATCAAGGCACTTGCTGAAGCAGCGCGTGAAGCAGGGCTTAAATTCTAAGGAGGAAAACGAACATGGCTAGAGAAAGATTCAAACAAGCAGAACAACAAGAAAATCAATTCGAAGAACGTGTAGTCTCCATTAACCGTGTAACAAAAGTGGTTAAAGGCGGACGTCGTTTCCGTTTTGCTGCCTTAGTTGTTATTGGCAATAAACAAGGTGAAGTCGGATTTGGTACTGGCAAAGCAGCAGAAGTTCCTGATGCAATCAAGAAAGCTGTTGAAGATGCAAAAGTCAATATGATTACAGTACCTATTGTTGGATCGACTATTCCTCATGCTATCACTGGAAATTTTGGAGCTGGTAAAGTATTTATGAAACCTGCTTCTGAAGGTACTGGTATTATCGCTGGTGGGGCTGTTCGTGCTGTTTTCGAATTAGCTGGTATTAACGATATTTTATCAAAATCCATTGGTACAAGCACACCAATTAATATGGTTCGTGCGACATTTGCTGCTCTAAGAGAATTAAGAACGGCAGAACAAGTTGCTGCACTTCGTGGTGTAGATGTGGCGGAGTTGCTATAATGAAACTACAAATTACACTCGTAAGATCTTTGATTGGCCACAAGCCAAATCAAGTAAAAACAGCACATGCACTAGGCTTAAAAAAGATTAATCAAGTTGTTGAAAAAGAGGCTAATGAAGCCATCCTTGGTATGGTGAATACCATTAAACACTTGGTTAAAATACAAGAAGTTGAGTAGGAGGAATAACCAATGTTAAACGAATTAAAACCCGTTGAAGGTGCTCGCAAAAATCGTAAACGTTTAGGTAGAGGACCTGGTAGTGGAACTGGTAAAACTGCTGGTAAAGGTGACAAAGGTCAACTTGCTCGTTCAGGTGGAGGTCCACGTCCTGGATTTGAAGGAGGACAACTCCCATTCTTCCAAAGTATTCCTAAAAGAGGGTTCAAAAATGTTAATCGTAAGGAATATGCAGTTGTTAATTTGGTTGATTTAAATCAATTTAATGATGGCGAAGTTGTAACACCAGAAGTATTAGTAGCTAGAAATATTCTCAAGAAACTTAAATCAGGCGTTAAAGTACTGGCAAATGGATCATTGGAGAAAAAGCTAACAGTTAAAGCGAATGTTTTCTCAAAAGCTGCTGAGGCAGCAATAATTAAAGCCGGTGGAACTGTAGAGGTGATTTAAAGTGTGGTTACGTATAAAAAGAGTTCTAAGTAATAAAAATGTTATGATTAAACTTGCAATAACATTGCTCATTTTATTTGTCGTTAGACTTGCATCTCATATTACGGTACCACTATTTAACACTGAAGCGATTGTTCAATTTATGCAAGATAGCGGAAGTTTTGTTGCCATCTTAAATAACTTTTCTGGACAAGCACTTCAACGTTTCTCAATTATGTCTTTAGGGATCTCTCCATATATCACAGCATCTATTGCCGTTCAATTATTGCAAATGGTAATCCCTACTCTTAAAGAGTGGACAGAACAAGGTGAAACTGGTAAATTAAAATCAAATCAGTTAACAAGATACATTGCAATAGCATTAGCCTTTATTCAAGGTTTAGCACTTATTCTTGGTATTAGCGTTAATGGTAGTGTCTTAATTACAAGTTTAGAAGCATCAGTGGTTGAACAATATCGCTATTTCTTCTATATTTATATGGCACTAGTTATTACTGGTGGTACTGCACTAGCTATTTGGTTAGCAGATCTCATCAATAAAAAAGGTGTTGGTAATGGATCATCTATGTTAATTGTTGCGGGTATCGTGACAAGTTTACCTACGATGATGACAACATTGTGGTCTAAGTATATTACAAATGGTACCGGTGGTTGGGACATTGTTTATTTCATTATTATCCTACTTTTATACTTTGGTATATTATTCGGTGTAGTTTATATGCAAATTTCAACAAGAAAGATACCTGTTCAATATGCAAATCGTCAAGGAAAATCAGATTCAAATATTCCTATGAAGCTCAATAGTGGTGGCGTTATTCCAGTCATCTTTGCACAAACCATAATGAGTATTCCAATATCAATTATCGGATATGCTTCATTGAGTTCAACTTCCGGTCTAGGCGGATGGTTATATAACATCTTTAGTTCAAATAGACCACTAGGATTTATTCTTTATGTTCTCTTAATTGTTGTCTTTTCCTTCTTTTATTCCTTCCTTACAATTAATCCAGAAAAGATATCACATAACCTATCAAAATCAAATGCTTATGTTCCAGGTGTTAGACCAGGACAAGACACACAAGATTACATTGCTAAGTTATTATTTAAGATTACAGTAATAGGTACATTATATTTAGTTGTTCTGGCAGTTATTCCAATTTTCACATCAGTTATTTTTGGTTTCACGGGTACTGAAGCATCAGCTATTAGACTTGGTGGTACAAGCTTACTGATTATAGTTGGGGTTGCTATACAAACAACACAACAAGTTGAAACGGACGCAAGTCAATCAGAGTATAGTGGAATCTTTAAGTAGTTGGAGGGTAATGATATGCGTATAGTTATTATGGGCCCACCTGGTGTAGGTAAGGGCACAGAAGCTGCAACATTAACCAAAACATTTAATATTCCTCACATTTCAACAGGTGATATTTTTAGAGAGTTATATAAAGATAGAACACATGTTGGAAAAATTGCAAAAGAATACATTAGTAGAGGCGAACTTGTACCTGACGATATTACTAATGAAATTGTTCGTCATAGATTATCTCATCCAGATGTTAAAAAAGGATTTCTATTTGATGGATATCCAAGAAATATAGAACAGGCAAAAGCTTTGGATGAGTTTTTAGAAAAAAAGGGTTGTAAATTGGATGCAGTAATAAATATGACTGCACCTGAAAAACAAATTATAGAGCGTATCAGTGGAAGAAGAGTTTGCGAAAAATGTGGTGCAGTATATCACGTTATTAGTAAAAAACCTAAAATTGATGGTATATGTGATTTAGACGGAGGAAAACTCATTCAAAGAAATGATGACCTACCAAAAACTGTACATAGACGTTTAAAGATCTATAATAACCAGACGGCCCCTGTGATTGGGTATTATGAAGAAAAAGGAGCGATCATCTATATTGATGGGACAAAACCTATCGCAGATGTACAAGCTCAAGTTATGAAAGCACTAGGTGAACTGAAGTGATTCAGATTAAATCACAACGCGAAATTGAGCTGATGCGGGAAGCCGGCAACATCTTAGAAAGAACTAGAAAAATGCTTGCTGAGCATATCAAACCCGGAATATCAACGCATCAACTCGATCAACTCGCTGAAAATTTTATTATTCATCTTGGAGCAACCCCATCTTTCAAGGGTTATCATGGCTTTCCAGGTTCCATATGTACTTCAATCAATGAAGTCGTTGTTCATGGTATTCCTTCTACGAAGAAAATTCTTCACGAAGGAGACATTATTACATTAGATTTTGGTGTCAATTATAAAGGGTATCATGCGGATTCTGCAACAACTTATCCGGTTGGTCAAGTAAAACCTGAAATTGAAAAATTGTTAGAAGTGACTGAAAAGGCACTCTATATAGGTCTTGAACAAGCCAAACCAGGAAATCATGTTTCAGATATATCACACGCAATTGAATCATTTGTTAAACCTTATGGATATGGTATTGTTGAAGATTTTACCGGCCATGGAATTGGTAGAGAACTTCACGAAGAGCCATATGTTCCTAACTTTGGTAAACCAAATCAAGGACCAATTTTAAAAAAAGGAATGACATTTTGTGTAGAACCCATGATTAATTTAGGAACTAAACGCGTCAAGGTACTAACAGATAATTGGACAACCGTAACAACCGATCGCAAACCAAGTGCACATTTTGAGCATATGATTGTGATTACGGAAACTGGATATGAGATTTTAACAAAAGAAAAGAAGGAGTGAATCTATGGCAAGAGAAGATTTAATCGAAGTAGAAGCTAGAGTAATCGAAGTATTACCCAATACAAAGTTCAAAGTTGAACTTATCCAAAACGGCCATATTGTATTGGCTCATGTTTCTGGTAAAATCCGTATGCACAACATACGCATTTTACCTGGTGATAAAGTAACAGTAGAGTTGTCACCATACGATCTAACACGCGGTAGAATAACGTATCGCCGCAAATAAGGAGGAACGCACATGAAGGTAAAAGCGTCAGTTAAAAAAAGAAGTGAAGATGACATCATTGTGAAGAGAAAAGGTAAGATTTACGTGATTAATAAAAAAAATAAAAGACATAATCAAAGACAAGGTTAAATAGGAGGAACTATGGCAAGAATAGCAGGCGTTGACATTCCACGCGACAAACGCGTCGTGGTTTCGTTGACTTATGTATACGGCATTGGTTTACCAACTGCCAAACAAATTTTAAAGGATGCAAACGTAAGTGAAGAAACTCGCGTTAAGGCATTAACTGAAGACGAAATGAACCGTATCCGTACTGAAATTTTAAAGTACACTACTGAAGGCGATCTACGCCGTGAAGTCACTTTAAATATCAAACGTTTAATGGAAATTGGATCATATCGCGGAATCCGTCATCGTAAAGGATTACCTGTTCGTGGACAAAATACAAGAAATAATGCACGCACAAGAAAAGGTAAACCCAAAGCGGTTACCGGCAAGAAGAAGTAAGGGAGGAATAAAACATGGCTCGTAAAAAAACAACTAAGCGTAAAGCTAGAAAGAATATTCCCCTTGGTGTTGCACACATTCATACAACTTTCAACAACACAATTGTAACAATTACAGATATTGATGGTAATGCAATTGCTTGGAGCAGTGCAGGTGCCCTTGGTTTTAAGGGTAGTAGAAAATCTACTCCATATGCTGCACAAATGTCAGCTGAATCTGTTGCAAAAACTGCGATTGATAATGGCATGATCAAGGTTGAAGTATCAGTTAAAGGACCTGGTCCTGGTCGTGAAGCGGCTATCCGTTCACTACAGGCAGCTGGTCTAGAAATTACTGCAATTAGAGACGTCACACCAGTACCACACAATGGATGCAGACCACCAAAACGTCCACGTGGATAATCTTAAGGAGGGGTAACTTGTGAAAGAATTAAAGTTTGAAAAACCAACAGCAGTTGAAGAATTGTCAGTTGATGGAAACAAAGGTCGCTTTGTGATTAGACCATTAGAACGCGGTTACGGCATTACCTTAGGAAATGCATTGAGAAGAGTTTTATTATCTTCATTACCAGGAGCTGCAATCGTTAATATCAAAATTGATGGAATCGAACATGAATTTTCTACTATGGAAGGCCTTTATGAAGATGTTATGGGAATTGTTCTCAACTTAAAGAAAGTAGTTTTTAGAGTTGATTCAATGGAACCAGATTTCGAACAAAAGCTAGAACTCTACGCAGTTGGAGCTGGAAAAGTGACAGCAGCAGATTTCAACCATGTAGATGGTGTTGAAATCATCAACCCTGAACAGGTCATAGCAAACTTATCTGACACTGGAAGACTTTCTATGGAAGTTACCTTGCGTCGAGGAGTAGGTTATGTTAATGCTGAAAAAAATAAAGCGTTTAGTAGAAATGAAAAAAGTATTATTCCAATTGATTCAATTTACACACCAGTTTCACGCGTAAGCTATCATGTAGAAAAAACTAGAGGCGATGCTGATGAATTAACACTTGATATCGAAACGAATGGTGCGATCGTAGCAAAAGAAGCACTTGCTTTAGCATCAAAGATGCTAATTGATTATTTGGATGTCATTGTTCAAATTAGTGAACAAGCAGCTTCTACAGATTTTATTTTTGAGCAAGAAGAAGAACCAGCAAATAAAAAATTGGAAATGAAGATTGAACAACTCGACTTATCTGTACGTCTGTTTAACAGTTTAAAGCGTTCTGGTATTTATACAGTTGCACAAATCATTCGTTTAACCGAAGAAGATGTCATGAGATTTAGATCTCTAGGAAGAAAATCCTTTAAGGAATTAAAGGAAAAACTTGCTGAACACGGATTAGAATTCGAAAACACAGCAACTAAAGATTCAAAATTTCATTTAGACGATGAAGAGAAGGAGTAAATCATGGCTTATAGTAGACTAAGACGCACTAGCGATCAAAGAAAAGCTTTACTTCGTGATCTTGTAACAGATATTATCATCAATGAACGTATCGTTACCACAGAAGCAAAAGCAAAGGAATTAAAAAAATTAGCTGATCGCATGATCACTTTAGCGAAAGATGGTTCCTTAAGTGCTAGAAGACAAGCTGCTGAAACTGTACGTTTTGAAGATGTAAAAGAAGGTCAAAACGCACTTCAAAAGCTATTTTCAGAACTTGGACCTCGCTATGTAGATAGAAATGGCGGTTACACAAGAATTATTAAAACTGTTCCAAGACGCGGCGATGCTGCACCTATGGCAATTATAGAATTTGTTTAATAATTCATTTCAAAAAAAAGATTTTAAAATCAATCAAAAGGTATAGTTAAAACTATGCCTTTTTTTGTTTATTATGGATATTGAACAAAATACACTATAATAAATAGTGTCTTTCGTAAGTATTTCTTGTTATTTTAATCAATTCATATTACAATAGTAATGCACGATTGTTTTGGAAATGAGGATATATGAAAAAATTATTTGGTTTTATTGCATTAATTTTAATAAGTCTTACACTTGTTGGATGTAGTCTAACACAAACAACAACTCATACAATATCTGAAGTTATAGATGCTGTTGAAATTTTGTATGCTGAGGGGGACAACGCAAACTCAGTTACGCAAAATTTTAGCTTACCACAATTTTCCAATTTAGAAGAATCAGCTGAATTTTCATGGGAAAGTGATAATTCCAGTGTCGTTAATATTTTTGGCATAGTCAATAGACAGCAAATTGATACCAGTGTTCAATTAACACTTAATGTCAAAATTGGTACAATTAGTGATCAAAAAATATTTAATATTATAGTAGTTGGGTTAGATGGTAATTACAGCGTTTCTTTCTATGATAATGATATTTTAATTTCGATTGTAATATTAGATGATCAAGAATTGATTGCATCCATCGATGATCCTGTAAAGATTGAATATACCTTTTTAGGATGGGCAACATCACCCATTAGCGATACTTACTTTACGTTTAATCAACCGATATCTGAAAACATAATTTTATATGCACAATGGGAATATTCGAACATTTACACATATGAAGGATATTATGAAGGTGCTGATGGACTTACAGAAACAACTTTAGTATCATTTTTAAGAACTTTAGTTAATCAAGGATTCACAAGAATATCATATGGAGAAGTAAGATATAAACTGGATGAAACCGATAAGGATCCAAACAACTCTAATAATATTCTCACTATATATGATAGACGATCCATATCCAATGTTTGGGATGCAGGAGCTACATGGAATAGGGAACATGTATGGCCAAATTCAAGACTTGGAGTACCAAGTGTTAGTAATTCAACTATTGGTATAGGAAGCGATTTACATAACTTGCGTGCATCATTGACTTCAACAAATAGTTCAAGGTCTAATAAAGTTTACGATGCAGTTACAAATTCTGATACATATTTTCCTGGGGATGATGATAAAGGTGATGTTGCTAGAATTATATTTTATATGTACGTAGCATATGCCGATATGAGATTAACTGATAATATTCTTCCTGTGAGTTCTGAATACAATTATTTACCTGAAGGAAGAGAGATGGGAAGACTTTCATTACTTCTTCAATGGAATATTGATGATCCCGTAGATAGTTTTGAACAAAATAGAAACGAAGTCATTTATAGTATTCAACATAATAGAAATCCATTTATTGATCATCCAGAATTTGCAACTAAAATATGGGGAACTATACCAACAAGGCAAAATGAATCAGCATTCTTAGGTATTCATAAAACTACTTCACTTTGGATTGATAGTTTTATGCCTAGCGAAAATGTTATTAATGCAAACTATATATGCTAAAAGAAGGCTTCGGCCTTTTTATTTTAACTTAACTCAAAAACAGTTATAAATTAATACTTCTTAAAACCAATGTTAAAGTTGATATAAAAAAAGAACAACAGATTCTTTGTGTATTTTAGTATATAATGGATTAAATATTCAATTATTGATGGTAAAATGGAGAAGAATAAATCATTTCAAGTAAAGTAAAGGAGAATAAAATATGCTAGAAATCAAAGAAGTATCAAAGAGTTATGATGGCATCAAGCAGGCATGTGATAATATCACGCTAACCATTGAAAAAGGGGATTTATTTGGATTCATTGGTCACAATGGGGCAGGAAAAACAACATTACTCAAATCAATTGCCGGAATTATTAGTTTTGAATCTGGAGATATTTCTCTAGATGGCTTTTCAATTAAAAAAGAGCCCATTGAAGTAAAAAAACGTATTGCCTATATTCCGGATAATCCTGATATTTATGAAGCTTTAACAGGGTTACAATATTTAGAATTTATATCGGACGTCTTCAAGTTAGATAACATAGATCGTGCGAGAGAAATCGATAAATATGCAACACTATTTGAAATTAGTGATGTTTTAAATAATCCAATTTCTTCATATTCACATGGGATGAAACAAAAAATAGTAATCATCAGTGCTTTAATTCACAAACCACAATTATTATTATTGGATGAACCATTTGTGGGACTCGATCCAAAAGCAAGTTTTTTACTAAAAGAAGTTTTTCAAGAAATGTGTAAACAAGGGATATCTATTTTCTTTTCGACACATGTATTAGAAGTCGTAGAAAAATTATGTAATAAAGTAGCTATTATTAAGCAAGGTAAGATTATTGCGCAAGGCAATACTCAAGATATTATCATGAATAAATCGCTTGAAAATATATTTATGGAAATAGCAAGTGAATCATAATGTATAAGCAATTAACAAAGTTACTTTTAAAACAAAATTTTTCATTAAAACGACTTTTAGGATTTGATATAAAAAAATCAAAAATCAAAGGTATTTTGATTGGATTAGCAATCATCTATGCTGTTGTAGCTTTTTTTGGTGCTTTTGGCTTTTTATTTTTTAATCTTGGTGAATTTCTTAATGATTTAGGTCAAACAGAGTTGCTGTTAAGTTTTTTAACTGTTTATTCTATTGGAATATCAATCATTATTGTTTTATTGCGTGCAAGTGGATATTTGTTTTATTATAAGGATTATGATATACTCGCACCTCTTCCAATTCACTCAAGAACAATACTACTATCTAAATTATCAGTAATGTTAATCATGCTTTATTTTTCTTCACTGATTTTCACTCTCCCAATAGCATTTTCATATTTTTATTGGTCAGGATTTAATATTATTGGATTTGTTTTCTATTTTATTGGATTTATTTTCTTGCCACTTATACCTGTAATTGTTATGTCATTTATATCTTTACTCATTGCGATGGCAACAGCAAGTTTTAGACATAATAAATTATTGAGTATTATTATATTATTTGCTGCAACTATTGGGCTATTGGTTGGATCTTTTTCAGTCAATGAAGTTGATGTTAATCCATTAACAGGTCAAATCAATTTATTTTCTGGGATTAGTAATGCTTATCCACCTTTTGAGTGGTTTATCCAAGCAGTGCATCAACAAAGCATTGGGAATCTTCTATTACTTGTCGGCACACATGGATTAGCTTTGTTTTTGTTCATTATTCTATTACAAGGATTGGTTCAAAAAACGAATCAAAAAGGTGTTCGTTCAAACATTAGAAAAAACAACAAAACCATTAAATATCAAGAAAAACCAGTAATACAAACGCTGATTCAAAAAGAATTCAAAAAATATTTTAGTTCTATATTGTATGCGGTAAATTCAGGAATAGGTCCAGTGATGATGATTGTATTATCGGTAGCAAGCCTATTTTATAGGAGTCAAATAGAGACTATTCTCGTACAAATGTCTGGTGTAAACATGGACATTGAGATCTTAGTTTTAGCATTTATTAGCTTTTGCATATCCATGACTTATACACCAGCAATCAGTTTGTCTTTAGAAGGTAAAAACTTCTGGATTATTAAAAGTCTCCCAATTAAAGCAGAAACCGTTGTGTTTTCAAAGATTGCCTTTAATTTGGTTTTGTGTGTTCCAATAGCAATTGTCAGTATCTTGATGTTTGGAGTATCCATCGGATTTTCAGCAATCAGTCAGTTAATTTTAATTGCTTTGGCTATTGTTTTTGCAGTACTTATTTCAACATTCAATGCGATTGTTAATCTATATGTTCCCAAGTTTGATTATGTGAATGAACAAGAAGTAGTAAAACAAAGTGCTGGAGCACTTTTAGGGATATTTGGAGGATTTACATTAATTGCAATTAATGGAATTTTCTATTATTTTATGATGGATGTTGCATCATTTACAATAATTACGTCGTTAATGATATTGCTTAATTTAGTTATGGCAACCCCACTCGTATATTTTGTAAAAACAAAAGCGTCTGTGTTATTTTCTAAAATGAAAGCATAATAACGATTAAAGAACAAGAATCGTGTGACTATTCTCACGATTCTTGTTTATGATAAGATAAAAAGTTATAATATAACGAGAGAAAGAGGTAATAAGATGAAAAAATTTAATGATTATAAGTATGAAAGACCGGACTTAGAACAAGTAAAAAAAGATTTAGAAGAGCAAATTGTATTATTGAGCTCTGGGAAAGATTTGGCAACTGAGATCAAAGCTATACATAAAGTATTTGAAATCAATGATAAAACCGAATCTTTAAATACTTTAGTATCTATAAGAAACAGTTTAAATACGACAGATGAATTTTATGAAAAAGAACAAGCTTTTTTTGATGAAAATAACCCAGTTCTACAAGAATATCAGCACAAGTTTTCAGAGAAGCTCTTAAGTTCTACACATCGATTGGAACTAGAAAGAGAATTTGGTTCATTGATATTTATACGTGCTGAACTTGCACAAAAAACGTTTAAGCCAGAAATTATTCCCGATATGCAAAAAGAGAATAAACTCTCTACTGAATATGGGAAACTGATTGCTTCGGCAAAAATAGAATTTCAAGGTGGAGTTTATAATCTTAGCCAAATGGCACCATTTATTCAAGATAAGAATAGAGAAATACGTCACCAAGCTCAATTAGCAGTATCAAAATTTTTCGCTGATAATGAAGCTCAACTGGATAGAATTTATGATGATATGGTAAAAGTACGAGATGGAATTGCAAAAAAATTAGGGTACAAAAATTTTACTCAGCTTGGATATGACCGTTTTGGAAGAACAGATTATAGTCCTGCTGATGTTAAAAACTATCGAGATCAAATTTACGAAGATATTGTTCCATTAGTATCAGAATTGACAAATCGAAAAGCAAAACGTCTAGGTATTAAAAATCCAAAATCTTATGACTTAGCACTTTCCTTTCTATCTGGAAATCCTACACCAAAAGGTGATCGAAATTGGCAGGTTGAAAGAGCGAAAAAAATGTATGATGAAATGTCACCAGAGACTTCCGAATTCTTTAATTTTATGTTAGACCGCGAATTACTTGAATTAGATAGTAAACCGGGTAAGCAAAGTGGAGGATACTGTACATATATTCCAGAGTATCGTTCCCCATTCATTTTTGCTAATTTCAATGGAACATCACACGATGTTGATGTTTTAACACATGAGGCAGGACATGCTTTTCAGGTATATCAAAGTCGCGATTTACTCCCTGAGTATCGTTGGCCTACGATGGAAGCAGCCGAAATACACTCAATGAGTATGGAGTTTTTAGCATGGCCATGGATTGATCAATTTTTCATAGAAGATACACCAAAATATAAATTTAATCATCTTGCAAGTTCTGTATCTTTTCTACCATATGGTGTACTAGTTGATGAGTTTCAACATCATATTTACGAGAAGCCAGAATTAACACCTGATGAAAGAAAATCACTATGGAGAACTCTTGAGAAGAAGTATATGCCATTTAAAGATTATGATGATGATACATTTTTGGAGAAGGGTACTTTCTGGTTTAGACAAGGTCATATTTTTGAAGTACCATTCTACTATATCGACTATACTTTGGCTCAAGTTTGTGCTTTCCAATATTGGATTAAACATCAAGAAAACAGGAAAGAAGCACTTGATAGTTATCTAGCATTATGCCGTTTGGGTGGATCTAAGAGTTTCTTAGGATTACTAGAATCTGCAAAATTAATGAATCCTTTTGAAAAAGGAACCGTTAAGAAAATAGTCAAACCTATTCGTTCTTACTTGGATAGTATTGATGATTCAAAATTATAAAATAAAAATATTATAAAATAATAAAAGCCCTGTTAATCTCTTAACAAGGCTTTTTTCTTCTTATTTATTTAAGTAAGAATAAATTGAATCTGCAGCTTGCATTCCATCGTATACGGCTTTTGCAATCTGTAGTTTACCACCGATAATATCGCCTGCGGCAAACAATCCTTCAATATTTGTTTGATAGTTTTCATCAACAGAAATATTATTTTTTTCAACAATAACCCCAAGTTGTGAAGCGAAATCTATAGAACTTGGAACGCCTAATGCAATGAAGACGCCATCAACCGGAACTTCACCTTGATCAGTTACAATATGAGAAATTTTTTCATCGCCTATGAACCTAATAATCTTAGCAGTGTTCACATCATTTTCAACAGTGCAGGTTAGTTCATGACCATGAGTAAATACTGTAACATCTTTTGATACCCTGTTTAGATATTCTAACTCATGTTGCATATATGCTCCACAACCGACGATAGCAAGTTTCTTTCTACGATAGAAGTAACCATCACATGTTGCACATAGACTAATACCTTTTCCACGGAATTTTTTGAATCCAGGAATATTTAATGTTTGTCTTGTTTTACCCGTAGCTAATAAAACCGCTTCAGAAGCATACTGATTTGTGGTTGTCGTTACAATAAATCCTTTTTCACCTTGCTTTAGAGAGATCACCGAATCGGTGATTATTTCTACACCAAGGTTTTTTGCTTGCACGACACCTGATTGAATTAGTTTTCTACCTTCGATTGGCTCAGAGAATCCATAATAATTTTCTACTAAGTCTGAGTATCCGTCAAGAGCACCTAAGTCTTTACCTATGACGAGTGGATTAAGTCCTGCTCTTTTTAAATAAAGTGCTGCTGAAACTCCAGCAGGACCATATCCAATGATTATGATTTTTTTCATACTTCCAACATTTTTCTTAGTGTAGTTTTAGATTGAACACCAATTGTTGATTGATGAACTTTCCCATTTTTAAATACTACCATTGTAGGAATGCTCATAATACCAAATTGATCTGCAATTTCATATTCTGCATCTACATCAAGTTTTCCAATTCTTACTAAACTACCTACTTCTTTATCTAAATCTTCTAAAATTGGAGTTACTCTTAAACAAGGACTACACCATGTAGCCCAAAAATCAACTAAAACAGGAACATCGCTTTGTAAAACTTCTTTTTCGAAATTTTCTGTTGTTAAATGCAATACCATTATATTTCCACCTCTATTTTATATTCAAATCTATTATAAAGAATTATTTAGAAAAACGCTAATTATTTACATTTAAAAGTAACATTTCTTCAAATTATGTGAATGGAAAGAGGAATAATCACTTCACATAGTGAAAACCCTCAAATTCAGTCTTGTTGTCTTTATAATATCTTTTTATCGTGATATAATGTTAAGGTACGAAATGTAGGTGAATGTCATGATTAAAGTAAGCGATTTAAGCTTTTCTTATAACGGTGTTGATGAAGCATTGAGCCATGTTAATTTAAAGATATCCAAGGGAAGTTGGGTATCTATTTTAGGACATAATGGGTCTGGTAAATCAACTTTATCGAAATTACTTGTTGGGTTGCTTTCACCTGGGTCTGGCGAAATATTAATCAATGGATTAATTTTAAATGAAGAAAATATTACTGAAATTCGGAAGAAAATTGGAATAGTTTTTCAAAATCCAGACAATCAATTTGTTGGCGTCACAGTAAAACATGATATTGCATTCGGATTAGAAAACCAATGTATTCCACACGATATTATGGTTGATAAAATACATCATTATGCCGCTTTAGTTGGCATGAAAGAGTTTTTAAGTAAAGAACCACATCTACTATCCGGTGGACAAAAACAAAGAGTGGCAATCGCTGGAGCACTTGCAATGGAGCAAGACATCATGATTCTTGATGAAGCCACTTCAATGTTGGATCCAGAAGGAACCCAAGAAATTATTGATTTAATTAAAGTACTTAATAGAGATCTTGAAAAGACAATTATTACGATTACACATGATCTTTCTTTTGCAGCTCAAAGCGATTATTTGATTGTTTTGAAGGATGGACAAGTTATTTTAGAAGGAACACCTAAAGAAGTCTTCAATCAAGAAGATCTATTAAAATCGTCTGATTTGGAACTCCCTTTTCAACTTGCCTTATACAATGAAGCTGTTAAAACTGGAAAAATTGATCAAAAGATATTGGAGGCGCTATGGGCATTCAATTCAAAGATGTAAGTTATGCATATAAAGGCTTAAAAGTTAATTACGATGCAATTAAGCATATTAATTTAAATATTAAACCTCAAGGTGAGTTTATTGCGATTGTTGGTCAAACTGGATCAGGAAAATCAACACTTGTACAACACATGAATGCATTATTACTTCCAAATAGTGGTAATGTCGTAGTTTTTGGACAAAATTTGCCACCTAAGAAAAAGGAAAAGATTAATTATCTTCGACAAAAAGTTGGTCTTGTTTTTCAGTTTCCCGAATATCAGCTATTCGAGGAAACTATCTTAAAAGATATTATGTTTGGACCTAAAAACTTTAAAGCAACCCATGATAATGCACTTGAAATGGCTAAAAAAGCTGCATCTATTGTTGGTATTGATGAATCTTTATATGAACAATCTCCCTTTAGAATTAGTGGAGGACAAATGCGTAGAGTCGCAGTTGCCGGCATTTTAGCCATGGAATCAGACATCCTTGTTTTAGATGAGCCAACAAGAGGATTGGACCCAAGAGGAAGAAGAGACTTGATGAAGATATTTAAGAATCTTCATGAAAAAGATGGAAAAACTATTATTTTGATTTCACATGACATGGACTTAGTTTCTGAATATGCCAAAAGAGTTATTGTTTTAGATGACGGAAAATTGGTATTTGATGGTACAAAAGAAAATCTTTTTGAACATCCCGACTTTTACTCATTCCATCTAGATTTGCCAACGCCGCTAAAGATTCTTAAGCATCTAGAGCAGGAAGCTGGAGTTGTTTATCAACCTAAATATGATTTTGATACGCTTTTAAATTATTTGAAGGAGGCGTCTCATGAATAATATTACAATTGGACAATACATTCCTGGAAGCTCTTGGCTACATAAACTTGATCCTAGAATTAAGTTATTGAGCTTAATTGTTTTACTCGTTGGTACCTTCTTAATTCCCATTTCTGTAGATATTATTCCATTAATTACGATGCTATTAATATTTGTTGGCATTATGATTCTTACTGCTTCATCAGGAATACCTATGAGAAAAGTGTTAAATGGTTTAAAACCCATTGTCTTTCTTTTAACATTCACATTTTTTATTCAACTATTTTATGTAAAAACTGGAACACTTGTTTTTGCTCCAATTCAAATGTATATTTCATTAACTAGTATTATTGGTGTTATTTTATGGCTATTATTTTATAATTGGTCAAAAAAATATGTAAAAACTAGAATTCTATATTTCTTTTTTGCAGCTTTTATGGTTTTTTTCATTCAAGCGATGATGCCTTATGTCAGTATTACTGCATATACCCTATATGTTTATGATGAAGGATTACTTAGAGCAGGATTTATTTTTGTTCGAATCACCAATGTCATCATTATGACTTCTCTATTAACTTTTACGACCATGACAACAGATTTAAACTATGGCATTGAATCCTTATTGAAACCTTTAAAAATAATTAAAGTTCCTGTTGATGTGATTGCGATGATGCTTTCATTGACACTAAGATATATTCCTACTTTATTAGGAGAAACTGAAAAAATTATGAAAGCACAAGCCTCAAGAGGTGTTGATTTCAAAGAAAGCAAATTTAAAGAAAAAATTATACAAATTATTTCACTACTCATTCCTGTATTTGTCATCAGTTTTAAACGTGCTGAAGACTTAGGGAATGCCATGGAAGTTAGAGGATACATCATTGGTGCTAAAAGAACAAGAATTGATGAGTATACAATTGGATTTATTGATATTTTAAGTTTAATCGCTGCTTTTGTCATTTTAGGATTAATTATTTATTCTAAGGTGATTACATGAGATATCTTGCAATAGTGAGTTATGATGGATCACAATATCAAGGATTTCAAAAACAAAGAAATGGTTTGGGTATTCAAGAAGTCATAGAAAAAGCATTTCGCCTAATGACACAAACAGAAATAAAAATTCATAGCGCAGGAAGAACTGATAAAGGAGTTCATGCTCTTGGACAGGCCTTCCATTTTGACAGTAATCTAGATATTGATGAAGTAACGTGGTTGCGTGTAAATGATCGCTTACCACTAGATATTAGAGTGCATAAAATAAAAAAAGTAAAAACTGATTTTCATGCAAGACATAATGCGAAATCGAAAATTTATAAATATATCATTGCTAAAAAACCAAGTACAGCATTTTCCAAGAACCACGAGGTTTTTATTAGAAATTTTGATATTGAACGCGTTCAAACAAGTGTTCAAGATTTTGTGGGAACTCATGATTTTAAAGGTTTTTGTCAATATGTTAAAGATAAACCTACAATTAAAACAATTTATAGTGTAAAAATCAAAGAAACAAAAAACCATTTTATTTTTATATTTCATGGAAATAGTTTTCTCAAGTACATGGTTCGCTCGATGATGGGAACTATTATTCAAATAGGAATAGGGAAAAAAGATTCTAATATTATTAAGGAAATACTTGAGACACAAGATCGTTCACTAGCAGGCAAGACTGCTGAATCAAGAGGATTATTTTTAGTTAAAATCTACTATTAGCATGCTATAATAGGCACATAAGGAGAGATTAAATGTTTATTACTTTTGAAGGCGGCGAAGGCACCGGTAAAACCACATTAATGAAAGATATCGCAGAAATACTTAGCCAGGAATATGAAGTAGTAACTTCAAGAGAACCTGGGGGTAGTATGATTACTGAGGCAATTAGAGATATCATATTAAACCCCAAGTATAAGGGTGTTACACCATATACTGAGGCTCTTCTTTTAGCTGCATCAAGAGCACAACATCTTGATGAAATAATTTTACCAGCACTTAAGGCAAACAAAATCGTCCTTTGTGATCGATATTTAGACAGTTCGCTAGCTTATCAAGCATATGCAAGAGATTTAGGATTTGATTTTGTATTAAGTATTAACCAATATGCAACATATCACATGCCAGCTTTAACTTTTTATATTGATTTGGATCCATTGGTTGGAATGGCTAGAATTTCAAATCGAGCAAAGTACGATAGACTTGATCAAGAAACAGTTCTATTCCATCAAAAAGTGAGAGAGGGTTACTTAAAGATTTCAAAAATGTATCCCGATCGCATAGTTACGATAGATGGAACGTTATCTATTGAAGAAATTAAAAAACAAATTATTGCAAAAATAAAGGAAACTTTATGAAAAGAGCATATTATTTTTTCAAACAAACTATTTTGAAAAATAGACTAGCACACCTTTATTTGATTAGTGGACCAAAAGGTAGTGGGAAGTCACAACTCGTTGATGATGTTGCATTTTTGATTCTCAGTCAAAACAGGGAAGATGTCAGTCATTTACAACAACAAATTGAAGAACGCAAGATTGCAAATATGATGGTGATTGAGCCAGATGGTTTATCCATAAAAAAAGAACAAATACTTGCACTTCAAGCAGAGTTTTCAAAAACAGCATTAGTTAGTGGTCCAAGAATATATGTCATAAAAAATATTGAAAAAATTGGTGTAAGTGCCGCTAACAGTCTGCTTAAATTTATGGAAGAACCCTTGAGTCATAGCGTTTATGGATTTTTATTGACAGATAATGTTGATGATGTCATGCGTACCATCATTTCGAGAAGCCAAATTCTTCATTTGAAGAGTATTGATGAAAAAGATTTAGAACTTGAATTAATCAACAAAGGAATTGATGAACGTGTTGCAGTATTGGCACCTTATTTAACAAAAAATATCGATGAGGCATTGTTGCTCGCAGATAACCCTAATTTTCTTGACATGGTTAATTTCATTGAGGAAATGGTGATGAATTGGTCTGATCTAAATATTTCTCTTCCGTTATATTTTGCTCAAAAAGGTCGTTTTTTAATTCAAGATAGAGATTTCTTTATGAATTTTTTAGAGTTAATCTTGATCTATTTCTTAGATCTTATTCATTATAGAGCCCATCAAGAAATCACATTTCAATTTTTAAGGGAACAAATACAAATACAATCAAGCCAAATGCAAATTGCAGATATTCAAAGTTTAATTGAGCAGATACAATCTATTTTGCAAAAACAAACTTACTATATCAATCTCGAGCTCGCGCTCGATCAATTATCATATACGCTGGAAAAGATGAGGTGAGAAAGTGAAAGTAGCTCTAGTTCAATTCAAAGAAGCGGGAAAAAAATATTATTTCTCTTATGGAGATTTAGATATAGAAAAAAACGATCTAGTTGTTGTTGAAACGACTAGAGGTATTGAAATTGGGAAAGTGTATTTATTTAAAGAAATTGAAGAATCGGACTTATCAAGTGAACTTAAACCCATCATTCGCAAAGCTAATGATGGTGATATCAAAGAAGATGAATATAATCAAACACTTGAAGTTGGTATAATAGAAAAAACAAAGATTTTAGCTGTACAAAATGATCTTGAAATCAAGGTCTTAGGTGCTGAATACACACTGGATCGTAAAAGATTATTGATTTATTTTGAATCTGATAATCGTGTTGACTTTAGGAATCTTGTTAGGGATTTAAGTGAAATATATCATACACGTATCGAACTAAGACAAATAGGTCCAAGAGATGCTGCTAAAATGATAGGTGGTATAGGTCCTTGTGGCTTGATTTTATGCTGTGCCACTTTTATTGGTGAATTTGATGCCGTTTCTATTAAGATGGCGAAGAACCAAAATATCGCTTTAAATCCTCAAAAAATATCGGGTATTTGTGGTAAATTACTTTGTTGCATTAAGTATGAAGATGATGTTTATACTGAACTAAAAGCATTGTTACCAGACCTTCGTGAAAAAGTTGAAACAGAAAAAGGGACTGCAAACGTGCTTGAAATAAATATTATTGGACAAAAAGTGAAAGTTAAGAATCTAGAAGATGGTAGTATCGAATGGTTAGACGCTAAGGACATTAAGCGTAACGAGTAAATGTTAAGAACACTTTTAGGAACCGATTTATGGATTGAGCAGAAATCTAGGCAAGCTTTCAATTTGGATACTATACTTTTAGCTGATTTTATTAAAATACCAGCACGTTCCAAAACTGTTGCAGATTTTGGCACCGGCGTTGGTGCTCTGATACTTTATATGAGCAAAAAAACAAAAGCGAATATCATTGGTATTGAAATTCAAGATGAAAGATTTTCACAAGCACAAAAAAATATTACATTAAATCATTTAGATCATCAGATATCTTGTCTACATCACGATGTAAGAGAACTCACATTAAAGAATCTCGATGTCGTCATAAGCAATCCACCCTTCTTTAAAATAACTGAAAATGGAAATATAAATGAGAGTGAAGAAGATAGAATTGCAAGACACGAAGTAATGCTCACACTAAAAGAATTAGTTATATCAGCATCAAAAGCATTGAAGTATGGTGGTCATTTCTTCATGATTCATCGTCCTGATCGATTTTCAGAAATTGTTGACATATTTAAAGAAAATCAATTGGAAATTAAAAGGGTAAGATTTGTGCACCCCTATTTAAAATCAAGCCCAAATCACATCTTGATTGAAGCTATAAAAAATGGGCAACAAGGTATGAAAGTAGAGCCACCCCTTATTTTATATGAAAAAAAACATGTAATGACTCAAGAACTTATTGATATTTATGGAGGGAAAAATTATGTTACTGAGCGTTCTTAATAGAAAAGATAAATTGAAATTTCTTGATTTAGCGATGCATATGGTATCTATAGATGGCATACCTACTGATCTCGAACAAAGACTACTTAATATGATGTTGGCTGAAGTTGGTGACAATATAGTTGCTGAGTATCATTTTGCACTCAGTAAAAAATTGCCCGAAACAACCAACTACTTTAAGAAAGCATCTAAAAAAATAAAAAATATTGTCTATTTGAATTTAATCAAAATTGCAATGTCGGATGATTTTTACAACACATTAGAACATAATTTTTTAGAAGAGATACGAGAAACATTGGATATTAGTGAAATGAAGAAAAAACAATTGATGAGACTTGTTTATTTGGAAAGAGATTTAAGAGAACGAGCAAAGAGAGTTGTTTGTCACTAATGCAAAAAAGTTTTATGGAAGAAAAACCAACACTTTTTGTTGTTTCAACACCCATAGGCAACTTGGGAGATATGACATATCGGGCTGTAGAAATATTAAAAAAGGTTGATATTATTTTAGCAGAAGATACAAGAACTTCAGGTACCCTATTAAATCATTATCAAATTAAAAAACAGATGATCAGTTATCATGAATTTAATAAAAACGATAAGGAATCCGTCGTGATTTCTCTATTAGAAGAACAAAAAAATATAGCTTTAATTAGTGATGCTGGTACCCCGGGTATTAACGATCCTGGTTATGAAATCATCAAAAAAGTTATTGAATTAGGATATCATGTAGTTTCTATACCTGGAGCGAGTGCGATTTTAGCTGCTATCGTTTCTTCCGGGCTCATTATCCAACCCTTTACTTTTCTTGGGTTTCTTCCAAGAAAACAAGTAGAGATGAAAAGAGTATTAGAGACCTATCTTAAAAGAAAAGAAACCTTGGTTATATATGAATCTCCACTTAGAATTTCTAAAACACTAGCGACATTATTTAAAGTTTTAGGAGATCGTAAAGTTGTATTGGCAAGAGAACTTACAAAGAAGTTCGAAACTATTATACGAACAACACTAGAAAACGCTATAGAAATGGAACATAATCCCAAAGGTGAATATGTTATTATTATTGAAGGTGATTATCATATACAAACAGTTTTTGATGAATCAATTGTTGATCATGTCAAAAAGCTAGTTGATATGGGATTAAACGAGAAAGATGCGATGAAAAAGGTTTCTATTGAGCGTCATATTTCGAAAAGTGAAGTGTATCAAGCATATAAAATTGATAATAAAATAACTTGATTTTTGAACATTTTCATATATAATAAGATTATTATAGGCAATGAGAAAGAGAGTAGTTTGATTGTAGAGTCTAGAGAGTTCGTGTTTGGTGAAAACGAATCCTATATCAAATGAACATGGTTTTCGAGCCTTTTGGTCGATACGTAGATCAAAACGTTTGTCCGCGTTAAGGATTTTGAGTGCTAGCATTGCTAGAACTAAGGTGGTACCGCGAATTTTCGTCCTTAGATTTTTTTAAGGGCGATTTTTATATATTTAGGAGGTAATTAAAATGAACAAAACTTATTATTTAACAACAGCAATTGCATATGCTTCAGCCATTCCCCATATCGGAAATGTATATGAGGCTATTTTGGCTGATGCTATTGTCAGATTTAAGAGATTAGATGGATATGATGTCTTTTTCCAAACAGGAACAGACGAACATGGACAAAAGATAGAAAACAAAGCTAAAAATAATGAGCTTTCGCCTAAAACATATGTAGATCATATTTCTTCGGAAATTAAAAGAATCTATAGAAAAGTGAATATCAGCTATGACCAGTTTGTTAGAACTACTGATGAAAGACACATCAAGTCTGTTCAAGCTATTTTTAAGAAACTATATGATCAAGGCGATATTTACTTAGGCGAATATGAAGGTTGGTATTCAATCGCAGAAGAAGCTTTTATATTGGAAAAGGATATTATTGACGGGAAAGGACCTAACGGAGATGTTCCTGTATGGACAAAAGAAGCGGCATATTTTTTAAAACTCGCTCCTTATCAAGAGCGGTTATTAAAGCATATAGAAGAGCATCCAGAATTTATTGAACCTGAATCGAGAAGGAACGAAATGATTCAAAACTTTCTTAAAGAACCACTTCCAGATTTATCAGTTTCTAGAACGTCTTTTTCATGGGGTGTTCCTGTTGAATTTGATAAAGGACATATCGTGTATGTTTGGATTGATGCCTTAAGTAACTATATTACTGGGTTGAATTATCATCCAGATCAAGAAAATTCTCTAGAATTTAATAAATACTGGCCTGCTGATGTTCATCTAATAGGTAAAGATATTTTAAGATTCCATACGATTTACTGGCCAATCATTTTAATGGCTTTAGGATTAGAATTACCCAAACAGGTTTTTGGGCATCCATGGATTTTAGTCAATAAAGGTAAAATGAGTAAATCTGTTGGTAATGTAATGTATACTGATGATCTTGTGCGTTATTTTGGTGTCGATGTTGTTAGATATTATGTTTTGCATGAAATTCCTTTCGCTCAAGATGGTAATATCACTTATGAGCTACTTATTGAAAGAAATAATAGTGACTTAGCAAATACAATAGGGAACCTTGTTAACCGAACAATTGGTATGGCACATAAATATCGCGAGGGGTTAATTAAGAAAACAATACTTACCGAGCCGTATGAATTGAGTTTGTCTGAAAAAAGCCTAGAACTTTTACCATTAATTAGAAAACATATGGATGAATTAAAGGTTGCTGATGCATTAGAAGAAATTGTGAAACTTGCTAGATTTGCAAATAAATATATCGATGTTTCTGAACCATGGGTTTTATTTAAAAACCTAGAAAAAAAAGCTGTTTTGGAACATGTTTTATATCATTTAATTGAAACGATTCGATTTATTGCAGTTGCACTTCAACCTTTTATACCAGACACAGCAATTAATATTGCAAAACAAATAGGCGTTACAGACTTAAGTTTTGAATCAATCACTAAATTTGGCAATTATGAAGAGCAAACGTTAGGAAAGGCTTCGGTATTATTTGAGCGTTTTGATGCTTCAAAAAAAATTGAAGAAATTTTAAAAGATCAAAATGAATAAGATGAATGCATGGATTAATTCCGATAAATTTAAAACTAAAATATTTCCAGAGGTAGAACGTTTAATAGCTGTTGTCGTCTTTACAATTATTTATGGGATTGGAGTTTCTTGGTTTTTGGAAGCATCCGTAGTTCCGCTTTATACCGGAGGGATTCCTGGTATAGGACAACTTGTTAGAGATGCTATGTTTGTTTGGTTTAATTATGATGTAGGATCAAATTTCTTAGGATTGTTCGTTATCATCTTGAATATTCCAATTCTACTTGTTGGGTGGTTTGGTGTTTCTCACAGGTTCACCATTCATAGTTTAATATCAATTTTGGTTCAAGCTTTCATTTTAAGCTGGTTTCCTAAAGTAAATATGGGATTAGATGGTTTAGAACATGTATTCGCAGCTGCAGTTTTAGGTGGTTTACTTATCGGGATTGGAGCAGGCGGAGCACTCAGATATGGTACTTCAACAGGTGGACTTGATATACTTGCTCAATATTTTTCATTTAAAAAAGGGAAATCAGTTGGATTTATTTCTATGTTGATGAACGTTGCTATTGCGCTAATTGGTGCGATGATTGTTGGTGGAAAAGTTGGACCTAGCGGACTTGTCGTTGGTGGTGGTGTTATTGCATCATACACAGTCATTAGAATTATTGTATCAACGATTATGACTGATCGGTTACATACCTCATATCAGTTTTTATCAGTAGATATCATCACATCAACACCACAGATACTTGTTGATGAAATATTAAACAAAGTTTATAGAGGAGTTACCTTGATGAAAGTTGAAGGGGCATATTCCCATCATGAGAAAACTCTAATTTATGTTGTCATTTCCGCTTATGAACTACATACACTTGTACAATTGGTGAGACATGTAGATCCTCACGCATTTATTGTTTCAAGACCTGTTAGAAATGTCTTCGGAAATTTTAAACGCAAAACAATTGCGTAAAAGACCTCTTTGGGGGTCTTTTTCTATTTTTGTTCATAGAATGCCTGTTTCACATGAGTTATGATGGAAATGTGACTATATAATTGATATAATGACTATGAGCACACAATCACTGACGCATTTCAATATAAAGGAGAAATGTTTATGATTTATACGTGTACACTTAATCCTGCGGTCGATTACATAATCGAACTAGGAAATCTAGAATCTAATAAATTGAATCGATCTAATAAGGCTATTTTTCGTGCCGGAGGGAAAGGAATTAACGTTTCTGTTGTTCTTAATAATTTAGGTTTAGAAAGTATTGCTACTGGCTTTTTAGGCGACTTTACGGGTGATTTAATTAAAAAGGATTTACAAAATTATCCACTAGTTCAAATGGACTTCATAGATATCAATGATACGACCAGAATGAACGTTAAATTAAATCACGGATATAAGGAAACAGAAGTTAATGTTTCAGGACCAGACATATCTGTTGATGATTTTAGTAAACTTCTCGAACAAATAAGACAAATGAAAAAAAACGATTTGCTTATTTGTTCAGGTAGTGCATGTAAAGGGATATCTGATGCATATCTTAAGATTGCACAAGTGTGTCATCAAAAGAAAATTCCCTTTATCATGGATATTCCTGGAAAAGAGTTGATGGAAGTCATTAAACTCAATCCAGTATTAATCAAACCAAATCTTGAAGAACTCGAAGATTATTTTGATATTAAAATACAATCGATGAGTGATGTTGTTTTATATGGGAGAAAACTCATTGAACTCGGCGCTAAAAATGTATTGATTTCAATGGGATCTAAAGGATCGTTATTTATTGATTTGGATCATGTATACAGAGCCAATTCAATTCACGGTCATGTCGTGAGTACAACTGGAGCTGGAGATTCTATGGTAGCTGGATTCATGAAATCATATCTTAGCGATCAAGATCCTAAAAAAGCATACTTAAATGCTGCAATAGCGGCATCAGCAACTGTATTTAGCGAGGGACTCGCTACACAAGAAACTATCAAATTATATCAAAATAAAATTAAAATAAAGGAGATACACACATGAGAATAAGCGAACTTATAAATCTTCAATTGATAAAACTAAATCTTGAAGCTAAATCGAAAGATCAGGTTATTAGAGAACTTTCAACAATATTATTAGAAAACGATAGATTATCAAATTTAGATAAATTTATGTTAGATGTTTATGAAAGAGAAGCATTAGGTACAACAGGAATTGGATTTAAAATCGCAATTCCACATACAAAATCTAAATTTGTAACAAAACCATCTTTGGTTTTTGGTAGATCATCTAGAGGAATTGATTATGAAAGTTTAGACGGGGAACCTGCCGAACTATTCTTTTTAATTGCAATGCCTGAATCTGGATCAAATACGCACCTACAAGCTTTGGCATTACTATCAAGAAACCTGATACATGAAGAGTTTAGAGATAGTTTATTAGAAGCTAAAACTAAAGAAGATGTTCTTGAGCTTATTCAAGCTATTGATGAAACATAATTCATGTTTAAAATTGTAGCGGTTACCGCATGTCCTACGGGCATTGCCCATACATATATGGCTGCAGAAATGCTTACAAAAGAAGCTAAAAAGCTAGGCGTAGAAATTAAAGTTGAGACCAATGGTGCTATCGGTGTTGAAAATAAGCTTTCTGAAAACGATATTGCAGAAAGTCAGGCTGTGATTATTGCCTCAGATATTAATGTGGAAATGAATAGATTTCAAGGGAAACCTTTAATTGAGGTGAAAGTATCTCAAGGAATTAAGAATGCACATCAATTGATAGTAGATGCAA
>JAFGTI010000067.1 GCA_016934175.1 Acholeplasmataceae bacterium
ATTAACATCTTTTTTAATGAAAGAGTTGTTTCTATGAATGCAAAAAATCGAAATATAACAATTCATACTTATCAAAAGATTATCGTCGTTTTTATGATCGTTTTAATGATCATTTTTTCGTTTGTAGATTTTCATCTGTTTGATAATATAAAAGATGAAACGATGGTTACAAACGCTATCCTAAGAATCCTTGGTGGAGTTGTTATTATAATCATATTAGTAGCTTTAGGTTACTCTAATATATTTCGGTTTAAGAGCTTAGGGAAGTCTTTTCTCATTATCATCCCCGCGTTGATTATCTCAATCAATAATTTCCCAATGATTGCTTTCTTTGATGGAAGAGCAACGCTTACAGATCCAGTTTACCGTGTCTATTTATTTTTAATTGAATGTCTTACGATTGGTTTCTTTGAGGAAATAATCTTTCGAGCTATGATTTTATTATTCCTGTTGGAAAAACTTGAGCATCAAAAAAATGGTGTCTTGTTATCTATTGTTTTTTCATCTATGTTATTTGGATTTATACATGTATTTAACCTTTACAGCGGAGCAGGTATTGCTGATACTTTTTTACAAATGGGATACTCCTTCTTGATTGGAATGATGTGGGCTGTGTTGTTTTTAAAAACTAGAAATTTATGGTTAATCATGTTTCTTCATGCGACTTTTAATTTTTTTGGACAGGTCATGTTCTATCTTGGACATGTCAATGGCAGATACGATATTTATACAATTGTTATGACTTCACTTTTTGCTTTAATCGCAGCAGCATATTCAACTAGACTCTATATCAACATGAATAATGATTGGCTGATTCAAGAAAGACATCAAGTTTAGTGAATTAAGCATTTATAACGCTGAATAATGACCTAAAATTATAAATATCAAAAATCGTATTAAAATTTCATATACAATCTACAATCATAATGAAATTATTGTGTGGTGCTCACCCCATTAAATTTTTTCAATATGGATATAGTTTTTTTAGAATTTAACTCTTGAATGCTCAATGGCAGTGTTTAGCCATCTGAGCATTTTTGTATTTATTTTTTTCAATAATTTACATTATAAAAAGGATAGGTAGCCTTGAAATCAACAAATCAAAAAAGGAGGATTACTTTTGTAATTCTCCTTCATTAAATTTAAAAATCAAAATTTATTTATCTATAACTTTGAAAATATTCTTTCTTTTATCAATATCACTCAATACATACATGCCACCACAGACAATAGTAAATGTAATGGATACGACTGTCGTGACCCTAATCAGACTTTTCCACCATACAACAACCGGTTGTAATCTTGTCAAGTTAGAATAACCATCCATAGATGCGCTATAATTTGCAACAACATATAGTAATCGATGCATCGATTCTCTTAGATTTAAATTAAAGGTTGGACTATTTCTCATTTCACTAGTGAAACTACTCAAAGTTCCTTTATCCAGAAAACAATCCGTCCCGTTCATAAATCCATCATCATAAACCATAAACAACTTACCATTAGATCCTGCCATATCCGTTAGTGTATATCCCTCAAATTGCCATTCATCACGCAGGATATTCATCATCAGATTGTCATTAGCACTTGTCCATAAGGCTCCTGCTCGATTAAACGATGTCATCAACGAATGAGCATTGCCCATATCAGAACGAGTAGCATATTCCCAAGGTAATAAATATATTTCTCTTGCAGCCTGTTCACTCATCCATATGGATATTCCATTACGGTTAGACTCTTCATCATTAAATATAAAATGTTTAGGAATGGCTACGACACCTTGTTCTTGCATGGCTTGTATCTCGTAGATTGATGCTATACCACTCAAAATCGGATCTTCGGAAAAATATTCTGAAGCTCTTCCACCAAATGCAACACGGTGCATATTCAATCCAGGAGCGTATAGGCCATGAAGATTTTTTTGTGCTTCATCATGTCCGCTTCTGCCATCAGCTGCAATCGCTTCACCAACCTTTGTAAAAATCTCTAAACTAAAACTCGAGGCAATGATTCCTTGATTACTCATTGAGGAAAAACCTTCTGAAGTGTTACTGATTCCATAAGGACCGTCATCTTCATCTGTCATTGGTTTTGCCACGCTAGCTAATGCAGGGGTAAAACCATAGCAGTTTGTCAAAGTTAAGAACATATCATCCTGTGAAATCTTGTCAAGAAGCAAATCCCACTGAGGATCAGAATAGGATAATCCCACCATCATTGCCAAGGTTAAGTCGGAACTTAAGTCATTAAAAGTAGGCATAATAGAATTATCTTTTTCAATGATACTCTTGTGGCTTGTGATATCGTATTTTTCTTCAACAAGATTGGTCAATGCCAAATTTGTCTGTCCAGAGGGTAGTGTGTCTAGCCAATTATTGCGAGAAACATAGACAACATCGCCATCATCGGTGGCATTATTTGTGACACCTGAAAAACGATTAGGATCCATAAAATCAAGTTGATTGACAATTTGTGTACCCACTGCTGTATCGTTTGATTGATTTGGTAATTCAATTGATGTTGCAGAAGATTCGGAAAAAATCTGATTATCAATACTTAATTGAGTTAACACTTTTTGGGCTAATGCTGCATTGCCTTCAGCATCCATTTCACTGTTTGCTGTTGTATAACCTTTCGCAGCTAAAATATTATTGATAGCATCATGCGAGTTTTGGGCAACGGTCAGATAATAATCTCCACTATTGAGAATATATGTTCCTGCATTTTGTGAATCATACATTCTAAATTGTTCGAAAGCCACTTTCATACGTTCTACATCCGTTTTATCAGCGATAGTAGCATCTAACGTATCACTTTCTCCAGCATCTAAAAGGGTTGTTTTTCCAAACCCAATAAGTTCCACAGAAGGAACTTCGATTCCAAACATCTGTGTATAATTGGAATATGGCTTTTGTAAATATATTTGAACAACTTCTTTACCTGCAACATCACCGGTATTTGTAACAGTCACACTAACATTGAAAGCTGTTGTTTGATTATTAATATCTTTCTCTTCTGTGATTGTAAGTGCGCTATATTCAAATTCAGTATAGGAAAGACCATACCCAAAGGGGTAAGCCACATCTTGATAATAATCATACTCGCCAACGCCTGCGCTCTTCATCACATAATCTTCATAGCGTGTTTCATAGTATCGATATCCAACATAAACACCCTCAACATAAACACCATAATACATTTGTGAATTGTTTAACCCTAACTCACTTGAATTGGCATATTCTGAGGAAAAACCATCATTTTCTCGCCAATACATTGCCGCAGGAGAAGAAAAGTTATCATTTAAGAATGTATCCGATAAACGACCGGAAGGATTAACTTCTCCAATCAAAGCCTTGGCTACTGCGTTCATGCCAGATGCTCCAGGAAGACCTATCCACATGGCTGCATCCACACCATAGTTTTCATTATATAGAAAATCACACTGAATATTTACTGCTGAATTAATCAAAACGACGATTTTGTCGATTTCACCCGCTCTTTTTTTAAGTGCGAGTTGTTCTAAAATTTGCAGTTCGTTAACTGTCAATGTTAAGTAACTGCCGTCAATACCATCACTGTCTTTCCAGGAAATATCAACGCCTTCACCGCTTTCACGCGTGATAACGGCAATAACCGTTCCACCGTGACTACTGTATTTATCACTGATACCTTCAGTTCGATATGTATTCCAAGAAGGTTCATCAGTTACGAAGACACCACTCTTAATGCCACGATTAGTTTTGCCTTCTCCAGTTTTCAGAAAATTATAAATTTCATCATTAACATTTAAATTTGTTTGCTCTGTTATTGCTTGATATAAATCTATAAGCTCACCTTCACGGCGAACACCAGGACCATGTGTTGCATAGAAAATTTTACTAGAGCCACTAAGTGCAAAAGAAACATTTGAATTAGGTGTGAGCGGTAAAGCATCATTATCATTCTTCAGCAATACCAATCCTTCTGCTTCTACTTCTTCATTAATTGCACGATAATAGTCTTCAATATTATCAGCGTTCTTAAACTGTAACCAACTGATAATCTGTTCAGTTTCTCCATCTGCTAAATCTACTTTGACTTCAATATAATCCACAGTTCCTAAAAATGAACTGATTTCATTATTAAATATTGCTAGAGCGCCATTGAGCACAATCATCATTAGCATCAACGATGTAAATCTTACTAGCCACACTTCCCATATCTTCCGTTTTAACAATTTCTTAAATGTTTTCATATTAATCTGTCACCGCCTTATTTTTCATTAAGGAATGATCTTCAACTTTTTGTGCTTTATAGAATCTCGATCTTTGAATCAGAGCAACTGTCGAAGTTAATATAACTGCTACAAGCGTTCCAATCAGGTTAGCAAAATAACTGTTTGAAAGAACAGAATCTACAGGATCACCAACCGTACCTGAGACGATTGGATAAAGTATGGTACCTATTAAGGAATACTCAGCTAGAATGTTCATAAAGAAACTATATAACAGTGACATAAAAGCAATATAATTGAAAAAGCGTTTGTAACTGAATATGTCCATTAAAATGGGGTTTTTTGTAAAATAGTCTTCTGCAATATTTGCTGCAATAGCTAATACAATAAAGACAATTGCCATGATATCTGCCGTCACGACTGCACGAGAAACCACACCTCCGTTAAATTCTGAAGGGCAGTTCACAGCGTATAACGTTAGCGCCGTAATTACCAGTACTAATGCAAGAACTGATAGATAAAAAGTCGTTTGTTTGTAAAAGGTTTTGGCTTTATTCATACTTCTCTCCTTTACATAAACTCTTAATGTAAAGAGTCATGATTAATTATTAGTTTATCCACGGATTACTCCATCTAACGAATAGAATTGAAAGTCATACATTGTCAACTCAGTAGAGGAATAAATATACATACAATCGATGATTGGTGCTTCGGCATGGAAAGTTCCGCCATGATTGTTGTTGTTGCTGATAAATAGTGTAATGACATTTGTCCCTTCGCGAAGTGTTAGATTGTCGATAATAAGAACATCTTCAAAAGGTGTTTTATGCTGAGCCAAGTCTTCTTTTTCATCAAGATTGGCCATTGGTAAGAAAATACCACCATATTCCAACCACGATAAAGGCTCATTTCCATCCCACTGGCCATTGACGATGATTTTAAAGTCAGTATCTGACATGTAATTATAGAGTTCTCCGCCTTCTTCTTTAGATTTAGCTCCAAAGAAAACATACGATTCACTAGAGACACGAAGATAAAGAACAGCATCTGTTACATCTGCATCAGCTTCAATGACAAAATCAAGGAAAGCGCCATAATAATAAAGTTGTCTGACAAAATAGCCGTTGCTCACAGTGGATTCATTTGTATTCGTTCCATCACCCACAAAACTATAATCCATGATTAGTTGTTCTTCATAAGCATTAGTTGAAGTCCCTTGTCCATACTTGTCCGTAAAGTCAACCGCTTCAGCTTCAAATGTGTACTTTTTAAGCATCTTAGCATAGACAGTCAAATCTTGGGTTAGGTTCATACTCTTACTGAACTTAATGGTGTAGGTAGAATCACGGAACCAACCAGCAAAAATATAATTTTCAATTTGTGGATCTTGTGGTGCGTCGTTTCCTACAGTTCCGTTATATGTTACATCAAGCGAAGTATATAGCACTTCACCTGCGCCTATATCATATACATAAGTAACTGTGACATCGTCTAATTGAGTATTTTCTTCAATCCACTTAGCATATAGAGTCATGTCAGCAGTAACAGGTGTGTCATCAAATGTAAACTGATTAATGCATTCAGATTCAGTAAACCAACCACCAAATAAGTAGCCTTCGCGATCAACTATAGTAGGATCTACAACATATTTTGTGTATTTAATTGTTTGACTATCGGGTTGAATAGGTGCATCCACATAGTTATAATCAAAGTCAATTTGATATTCATGTAACGTCCAAGCTGCATAAAGTGTCATATCATCGTTTATAGTCGTCAAATCAACGAGGTATTCTTGAGGCAATGGTTCTTCTGAATTCGGATTGGTTTTAATCAAATACCAACCCGCAAAATCATGACCAACAAATGACATGGCATGCTCAATTGTCTCAGCCTCTGTTTCAATCGAGGCATTTCTCAATACTTCATAACTTAAATCGATACCATCTTCAATTGAAGCACGGTTTGTATCGAACGCAATTATATATGCATTGCGACTCCAATGCGCATAAATGGTCACGTCAGCATCGATTGGCGTATCAAAGTTAAAAGGCAATCCGCCTACTCTTTCTGTATACCAACCAACAAATTCATACTGATCTCTTGTTGGTACTTCTATTTGACTTACAGTATCTCCCAAACTCGCCGTGCTAATTATTGGTGTGGGAGAACCCGTAAAGTTGTAATCTAATTTTATATATACCTTTTCTTGAACCCATCCTGCATATAAAACAAGGTCATTATTGACTTCCAAATTGAAATCATAAACCTGTGTACATCCTTCGTCAGTAAACCAGTTCACAAACGCATACATTTCATTCTCGTCGTAAACAGGAATTTCAGGTATTAAAAGTTTCGAACCCTTTTCAATTGATATAATCTCATCAGAGGTCCGATAATTCAAAAATTTTAATGTGACAAGACTAACAGTATTATCCCTACGCCACTTGGCGTATACCGTCATATTGTCATTGATCAATTGCGACTGATTAAAAGCGTAGGTGGCATCTTCATCAGAGCTCAACATCCACCCATCAAATTCATAGCCAATTCGTGAAGGTTCTGTTGGAAGTGAGATGGTTTCTTCTGCCTCTACGACTATTTTTGTATAAATGCCCTGATAATTATCATGAAAAAAAACGGTGTACACTTTTAGTCTTTCAACTTCGGTAGAACCACCATCACAAGCGCTAAGGATACCCATACATAACAAAAATAGAGGTATAAAGAAATATAGTTTCTTTTTCATTGCTAACTCCTTTATTTACCAATTATAAGAACATGTTGGAATATTCTTTACATGGTGATATTGATTACCACACACTAAAGAATATTCCTAACATATCCGTTTAATAATAGTTATTTATTGAATTTAATATGTAAAAAATAATGATATTATAAAATGTTTTAGTCTTTTATCGATTCGGTTTTCTTACGACTAATAAACCATACTCCAAGTATGCACACAAATGTGATAGTTAGAGGAATGATTGTGCCATTGATTGCACTGCCACAGCCAGTAGCAACTGCATCTGCTCCAGGTAAGCCTTGCTCACCTTGCTCACCTTGAATGCCTTGAATACCTTGTGGACCTGTTGCTCCAGTTGCTCCAGTTTCACCTTGTGGGCCTGTTGCTCCAGTTTCACCTTGTGGACCTGTTGCTCCATCTTCGCCAACGACGATTCCAAGATTAACAATTGCACCATCTGAGAAGGTAACAACCAATTCACCTAGTTCGTTGATTTCTGATAAAACAATACTACCATGTCCAGTGACTATTGTGTAGTCAGCAGAGCCTTTAATCCAACGGTCAAAAGTCCCTTGAATGGTCACTGTAAAAGTTCCTAATTCGGTTGTGCTTCCAGTAATCATACCAGTTGTCTGATTTAAAGTCAACCCTTCAGGTAATGTTCCAGCAATGATTTCATAATTAAATATAGTTGCTTTTTCTTTAGCACCATCAAAGCCTACATTGAGGCTGACAGTATCACTTGCATTGATGCCGTAACTGCCATCTGCCCAATCCGAAATAATAATACCATTTTGAGAATGAGCTTGATTTGCATATTCACTGTACATGATCATAGAACTATAGCGAACTATGTACCATTGGTTATTAGAATAATAACTTTCTTGGCCAGTTCCTTCATCGTCTCTACCAATATATACACCACCTAATGATCCTGTGAGTTCGTTAACATATGTTGCATCCCAACGACCAGCATAAGTGTTGTTTGCTGCAGTACCTTCATTTGTTGTGTTGTTTCCACCAGGTGCATGGTTATGTCCTGTACGAAGCATTAAATCTTCAGACGCGACATTAGCTTGTGGTGAATACATATCAGGATGGAAGAAGAAATTTTCTGCTCCCCATTGACCACGAACAAGTATATTAGCCATATTAAAGCTTACAGGAGTAGGAATTGAACCAATACGTGCGAATGCTGACATTGCGCCTTCAGCTCCACCTTCTTGAATCGCTTTTTGCCAAGGAACTAAATAAATTTCACGTAGTGCTTGTTCTGATACCCAAACGAAAAGGTCTCCAGAGTTACGGTTTGTTTCTTGGTCGTTCAATAACATATGCTTCAAGTGACTACCAACACCACGATCTTGAATGCCCTTAACAACAGACTGAGCAAGCCAACCTGCATGGAATCCATCTTGTCCATAATATTCATTATTACGACCTGAGAAAGGCGTACGATGGAAGTTGATAGCTGGATTGAGCCATTGGTCATAATCTCTATCAGCATCTAAATTCTTTAATAGACCCATTGCTGCTGTTACTGATCCTTCTTTATAACCCAATTCAATATTCCAAGTTGCACCTATAGTCGCGTTATCACACCAGCTATATGTACGGTTCCAGTTCGTTGGACCATCAGCTACACCACCAACAGGAATGCCAAGATTTGGAACTGGGTTACCGTTGTTACCACCATTCCATGAAGCAGTGAAGAAGTCATTCCAAGTCCATTGATTCATGAACTTCATCCAAACCTCTACGCCTGTCATACCAGCAAACTTGCCTTCCATAATCATGCTGTCATCATTGAAAATAATACCGTTGAGTTCGTTGAAATAAATCCAATCATCTCCAGCAGCTTCTCTTGCTGCAGTTTGAGCATCAGTATCTGCTATTTGGATCCATCCATTTAGCATATCTTCAGTAACGTCATAAAGTCCTTCATCATTTCCATTAAATCCATTGATACCTTCGCTACCAACGAATAGTTTATCAGAGTAGACATAATCACCAGTATTAACTGTTGCAGTTAATGTTGCTTCCATAATAGTGGTGATATAAACTAATTGACTAACTTCTTCAACGTTTGCATCTTCACCTTCTGTGATGAGTCTCATACTTGCTGTGAAGGTTTGGGCATTACTTCTTGTACTAATAGAATCTCCTGTAGTAATTGGTTGAGTTACACGAACGTTGTATTCACGAACACCACCCCAACTAGTTGCAAAGTAATGTACATAGTCCCCAACTGCATAATCTTGAGTTGCTTTGCCGTCTGCGACTGGACCATTATCAATGAAAGTAATTGTTGTGATTTCACCAATTACAAAATAAATCTTACCACCAGAAAGTAGATAAGTATCTAATGCAAAGTCACCGTCTACGGTTACTTCTGGAATAGCTGAACTATCCTTAGTAGCAACATAAACTTCACTAGTACCTCCTAATCCAAATTCATCACTAGTAGCATAAGAGCTTGCTGGGTTGAAATATGGATAGACCGGTTCCCAAAGATTGAGTGTAAATCTTGCATAATATTCCATTAAATCCACAAATTCTTGTGTAACAACTAAACCACCGCTGTATACACCAGACAATTCTGTAACTTCTGCAGCATCGAATACACCAGGAGTGTGAGCTGCAATAAATTGATAGTAATTAACGCTTGAGGTTCCAGTGACACCTGTTGTCACGACAGTAACTTTGACGACATCGCCAATTTCATAAGATGCTGATTCATCAAATTCAGCAAATGATGAAACAGGAATACCATCAACTGTAGTTACAGGAGATACTGGGAATGTTGAAACCATAGCTGCTCTAGAAAGCAATACTTGTTCTTGATCAAATAATTTGTCATCTGCATCAACAACGCCATCAGCGTTCCAATCAGCATCATTCTTACGAAGAGAATAGTTTCTACCATTTTCAGCAGAGAATAAGTTCATGATTTCTATATCGGTGAAATCATCTAATCCAAGTAATGCATCGCCATTGATTGTCAATGTTGTTTGTGCAGTAGTTGCCGTACAATGTGATGTGTTTGATGCGAATAACTTGTATACACCATCTTCTAACTCAAAACCTTTGAATCCGTTACCATTTGCATCTGCATAATCATAAGAAGCCATGTCTTGCAACTGAACTTCAAGTTTTAATGTTTGAGATTCACCTGGCTTGAGGATATCTGTCTTAGCATAAGCAACTAAATTCACAGATGCTTTTTCAATTTCTCCTCTTGTATAAGGTGCTTGTGAATAGATTTCCACAACTTCTTTACCAGCGACATCACCAGTATTAGTTACCTTAACAATTAGTGAAATTGTCTTAACTTCAGCAGGACTGAATAATGAAGAACTAAGATCTTCTTGGCTAAGTTGGCTTTCAGAAATCGATAGAACTTGAATACTAAAATCTGAATACGACAAGCCATATCCAAATGGATAAACTACTGTGTCTGCATACCAAGCATCTGCTTGAGCTTGACCACCAGGAGCTCCGGCTTCACTGAGTACGCCGCCAACATAATTTAAATTACCAGAAAGTATTTCTGCATAGATAGTTTCATAATATTTATATCCCATATAGATATCTTCGGAATAGTCAATACCATGTAAACCAATAGAGGATGCTTGGCTACCATCAGACATTATGTATGAGTTGCTGCCAGCATCATTTTGAACGTTAGCAATTGAGTTATACCATGTTGGATCGAGTGTAAAATCTTTTACCCATTCATCCACAGTTTTACCTGATGGAGTAATTTCACCACTTAATAACTTAGGAATCGCTTGAAGCCCATTATCACCTGGGCGTCCAATAAACATAATGGCATCAATACCAGAGTCATGTTGAAGATTATACATTTCCATTGGTGTTGAAGTATTGAGAAGAACCACTACAATGCCGCATAGTTCTTTCGCTTTTTCAATCATCGCAAGCTCATCTGCTGTGAGCATGAGGAAGTGTTTTAAATCTTCTCCGGCTGAATTTTGTGCCAAGCGTGCATGTGTCCAACCATCATTTTCAGTTGCATCATCTGCAAGTTCTGAGGTTGCTACTGCAAGGTCTTGACCTTCACCACCGCCACGTTTAAGAACGACAACAGCTACATCAGCAAAACCAGTAACCGTAGCTGCAGTTGCTGTTGAAGCATCTGCTTCCGTAATTAAGGTTTGATTAACAATAAATCCATCATCAGTAAGAGCCGAAATGACCTGGCCACTACCGCCTTGCAAAGACGAAGCTGCTGCACCGAATACAGTGACAGTTTCTATCCCTTTGTTAAGAGGCAAAGCATCGCTTTCGTTCTTCAGCAATACAGAACCCTCTCCAGTCAGTTCAATGTTGAGCTTTACTGCTGCTGCTGTAGCTTCTTCTAGTGTTTCGTAGGTAGGAATTGCATTCCCGCCATTAGCAGCATAGACTGACCCGAATGCAAATAATCCAATAGCGAAAGCTAAGGAAATTATTGTTAATCCGCGCCATAATCTAAATTTTGTTTTTAACATTTCTTTTTTCTCCTTCTATTTATTTTTATTTCATCTATTATTTGAAACTTCAAGAGACTATTTTTCATTATTTTAATACCATATTTATTATAACTCCTCCTCTTCTGCTTCTTGCTCCATTTTTAATCTTTCTTCAGGATCAATCCATTCACCACCAGAAGCAAGAACTTTTTGTTTTTGATACGCTTTGATCGTCTCTTGATCTTTTTTTAAGTGTTTTTCAACATTCATGAATTGGAACAATATGACGATTACTGCATATAAAACCAATTCAAGTCCTAAGAAACAAATAACAAGTACCATTTGTACACCAGCAGATTGTGTTGTTGCTAGTGGATCATAACCCGTTGCGCTTAAGAGCGCGTTAATCAACCCGTTTCCAAGCCCAAGTAGACCAACCATGATGGAACCATAGATAGCCATCGTAAATCCATCACTCCTAAATTTATTTTTCGCTTCCATATGATCAAGTACATCTGATAATAATGCCAGTGTGACGTACATTGCTGGAATCGAACCAATACCTTTTAATACAATCCCTATACTTACGATGAGAACACTGTTAACATTTATAAAACTAACAGCCCCACCAATAACGGAAATAATTAATCCTAAATAGATTGCTTTTCTCTTTCCAAGCTTATTAGCAATTGGCCAAGCTAACAACATACCTATAGCCGTTGGAATACCACCTATCAAGCCAATAAGAGCCATGACTTGTCCGGCGCTTGCTTCATCAGTTACACTATCAAACATCCATCTACTATAATAAACCATCGATCCATTTTTCACTAATCCACCCATTTGGAATAATAGGAAATAAAGAATGATAATCCACCAATATTTGTTTGATACACAGGCTTTAATTTGTTGTTTCGTAGAAATTTTTTCTGCTTTCAAATGTTCTTCATGTGTGATTTCTTCTGTGATTCTTTCTCTTGTGAAAAAATATTCAGCTAAAACTGCTAAGAAGGTAATAGCACATAACGCTATCATTAAGATGCGCCAATTTGCAAAGCTTTGAGCTACATCAAGTACACCTGGTGTAGATTCAGCAAACAAGAAGCTCATCATAAAGAATGGAACAATCATGCTCGCGCCAATACCAACAGCTGCTACAGCAGATGCATTCGACATAGTTGATAATAATCCACGTTTACTAGAATCTCTTGTTGATAAACCAACCATTGCGCTATGTGATGCATAATAGATAGGATAGGCAAGTGCATAATATAAATTATAAGATATAGCAATCCAAATCATTTGAATGGTTGGACTACTATTGATTGGATTTGAGAATAATAAAGCCATTGTAATGATTAGCAGTGGTGCAGCAAGTATCAAATATGGTCTTGCCTTTCCGGCAGGTGTCTTTGTTTTATCTATAAGTCTACCAATTAGAACGTTACCTGCAATAACAAGGATAACTGATAACATTGGAAGTAACGCTGAGAAAACACCAAACTTTGTTGCATCTGTCCAACCAATAATATCTGAGTAATAACGATTTAAGTAAGATCCAAAAATCGCATTAGATATTAATGCTAGAAATGGAGCTAAAAAATACCCAATAATCATTTCTTGCTTATTAACTTGTGCTGATTTAATTTTTGTTTTAAGTAATGGTTTATTAAATAAACTTAAGAATTTCATATCTTTTACCTTTCTATCATGCTCAATATTTACGCGTGTGTATGTTTCATTAAAAAACAACTCGTGTTTTTCTCTGCTTGATAAATCGCTTAAACACATAGAACTAACGAGAACTGTTGATGCTTTCATAAGCTGTTGAGATTTTAGTTTTAGCAATATTTCTTAGATAATCATTTATCTATACATAACCATCATTAGAATAAATATTGTAAGGATTTTTTCACCCTATACAACAGTGATATTATCCGTTGTTGTTAAGGCTAATCACTGACCGATATTTTTCCCTCAATAATCTATATATTTTCATGATTTTTTTCTACATATTAAAAAATTTGCGAGAGCGAATGCTTTGTGATTAATCGAAGAAATTCATATTCTGCTTTTGAATTCTTCATACAAATTAATACCTATTAAATATAATTCGACTTACTTACAAAACTTTATGAATTTCTTATGTTAAGCTATGAATTTACCATTTATATTCCGCCAATGTAAGCGTTTTATTCATTATAACTCCTATTTAATAAATTATTTTGCATTTTCGTGAAATGTAGATAATCCTGCGTGAAATGTACATTTTCTAAATTTACAAAAAATATTTGATACTTAATTCTTTCAATATTTCATATGTTTTTGAAATAAAAAAAATTCCTGTGTAGGAATTAATAATCTAACTTAAAACTAATTTTAATCATTTTTAATAGTGAGTGATCTGCCATATTTTTTAATGGTATGAATTATTCTCATTATCTTAGATGCATGATGCTTTAATTATTTTTAGTTTTTATGTGTAGCCCAGTTCTATGCTTAATTGAAAAATTAAAAAATTAACGTTTGAAATATAATCCAATATATGATTCCCGTTACTATTAAATAAACAAATCCTAGGAATATCAAACAGATTCTGTGCTTTACAAAAATAAATAATCCATTACACACAATGCAATAATAATAAAATTGTATTTGTTTTTCTATTTTTAAATCTTGATTACTCTTCGAATTGATATACACGAACATAATCAATCATCATGACAACTGGTTGGTTAAAAATTGAATCCTCTGGCAGTATATGATTGTCAAAATGTCCTCCAACTGCAAGATTAAGTATCATGAAAAATGATTCATCAAATGGTGCAGGAAAAGCGTGTCCTTCTGTAAACCACTCTGTTGCTTCCCATACTAATATATCATCATAATACCATTTGATTGAAGAATCCGTCCATTCTACTGCGTAAACATGAAAGGTATCAATACCTTGTCCATAAGAGAATGTGTGTGTTCCGGACTGATATATATTATTCGGCCAATTTCCACCATAATGGATCGCCCCTGAAGCTTCATTTACTAACCTTCCTCTTGCTTCCATAATATCAATTTCACCACTTGCAGCCCATCCACCATAAACATTGTTTTGTGGCATCATCCAGAATGCAGGCCATAATCCATCTCCCAGTGGAAGTTTGATTCTTGCTTCAAATCGACCAAATGTTTGAGAAAATTTATTATTAGTGACAAGTTTTGAAGAAGTATATTCACTACCGCTATAATCTTCTAATTTCGCTTCAATATGTAAAAAACCACCTTCAACATAGCTGTTTTCTTCTCTATAAAATTGCTTTTCACTATTTCCCCAACCAGGAATACCATATTCAGTTCCGTCGCCGTTTTGATATCCCCACTTATCCATATCTACACCTTGACTGTTTGGATTAGCTGCTGCATCAAAATCATCACAAAATGTAATAATAAACCCTTCTTTATAAAGGTCACATGCTGTCATTGATAGATGGATATTCAGTTCACGGTAATACACACTATCATTTCCATCACTATCTTCAACATGATATTCTATTGTATATGTACCAGATGTAGTAAATATATTATTCGAAATTGGCAAATCTGAAAGATTAGCGATGCTTACTTGATGTGTTATATCTCCATCTTCAATATCTGTAACACTAACTCCCTGAAACAAATTAATTACTTCATCAACTTTGCCTTCTAGATCATCCATATCATTAAAAACTGGTGCGTTTCCGATTTGTCCATTCTCTGTATCTATCTCTTCGCATCCACTAAGTATGCTTATCATAAGAATGAGTAATAAAATAACTAATCTTTTCATATGCTCTCCTAAAATTTTTTCAATCAATTTAACATAACTAATTATAGTGTAGATTGAGTCCAAAGTCAAAGTTTTACTGTATTTTATATCATCGGTCTCAATTGCTTAATTTAAGCAAATTGTTGTGTATTATAAATGAATTACATGTTTACTCAAACATTTATGATGTGATAACAAATTATGTCAAATTAAGTCTATAAAAATAAGTAAAAATACCCCATCTCGCATAAGAAATGGGGTTTAATGATAAGTTTGACGACACGTAGTGGTTCACGATTTTTCCCGAGAATATTATTCACTTTTATTACGGCTATTCACTTGAATTAACCAGGTTCCTAAGTTGTACTATCAAGGAAGGCATATCTTCTTTGACAGTATCATAAACAATATTCATATTAATTTGATCATAATCATGTATGATACGATTTCTAAATCCATACATTTCATGCCAAGGAATACTAATTTGAGTATCTTTTACGATTGGTGATACTCTATACTTAGCTATTTCACCAATTTGAGCTCAGTTGAATACTACTGCATCAACAACAAGTTGGTTATGTGTAAAATCTTCAAGTGAATTGGTCGATTCCACATAATTGAGTATATTTTCAATATGACCGATGATTCTCTTAAGTGCTTTAATATCTCTATCGTTCATATAGTACAATACCTTTCATGATATTTTCATATATTTCGGAATTTTTATCAATTTGAGAAAAATGAATTAGATCTACTGATTTAACGAGTGCATTATTTACGTCTTCAAGTAGACCAAAGAATTTTATGCCCCTTATGTTTCCATCGACTACTAAATCGATATCACTTAATGGCTCTTGTTTACCTTTTGCGTATGATCCATATAAGATGATTTTATTTATATCATATTTTAAAGTTAATGGTAATAAAGCATCTTTGATTTGATTTATTTCATAAATACCTTTTGTCTCGGTGATAATACCATGTTGATTCTTGGGATATTGTTTTAAATAACTATATACCATTTTTTCAACCCATGGACTGGGTTTACGTCTACCACTTTCCCAGTTTTCAATAGTTCTTAGTGGTATATCAGTGATCTCACTCAAGTCTTTTTGGGTTAACCCATATTCTGCTCTAGCTTCTTTAATCATTAAGTCCATACTTATTCACCTCAATCAAATTATACCACTCATTGGGTGGTTTGTAAAGATTGGTATTAAAGAAAGTCGGTAAGTTCTCTACCAGGTAGACATATGACTTCCTGATTAAGTACCCAGTTTTCAAATCGCACGGAGCCAGCAACAACTTGGAGAATAATATTTTTATCGAATACAATTTTTACATCATTAAACTCACTACTTTCAATGTATTTAATGATTGCTCCAACAAGATAATTTTTTATATCTTCAGTTTTTTTAAACTCTGATTTTGTCATCACCATTTTATGATGATCAAATAAACGTCAACCTCCTTCTAAAAGAATATATTTAATATTTTTGTCTTTTTTTAAGATAGTAATGTTTTGATATTTATTTCAGTTACTCTAGCTCCTTTAAAGCGATTCAAGTATTTTTTTATTTGATTATCCATTTTATCCCCTTTTACATGTGTCATCAATTTATTCTTAATTGTATCATTATTGATGCTTCATGAAAAATAGCTAATTTTTATGTCGATATCAGTCAGTTTTTTAGATAATAAAGTGAAGACTGTCATGAATTTCTATATAAGATATCAGATTTTCGCTTAAGTGTATATAAATTTTAATGATTCATTCAATTTCGATAAAAAACTATATTGGATATATTTACTTGAACACATAGTTAATAATATCTTATAAAGGTTATATTAAGATCAATAAAAAAGCCCTTCCCACGGGTGAGAAGAGCATTTCATATCTATATTGGAGACCCGTACTGGTTCACGATTTTTCCCGAGTTTTTAATTTAAACATAGTTAAACTGTCTAGTTTACTTATAAA
>JAFGTI010000068.1 GCA_016934175.1 Acholeplasmataceae bacterium
CAAATAAATCACTGATGTGTAATAAAATTTCTTGTTCTAAAATAGGTTCATTATTTTCAGCATAAAAAGCTGGAATAGGAACACCCCATGCACGTTGTCTTGATATACACCAATCTTCACGCCCAGTAATCATGTTTGAAATTCTAACTTCGCCCCATAAAGGTAACCATTCGACTTTTTTTACTTGATCCAATAATTCATCTTTAAGTTTTTCAATGCTTGCAAACCATTGAGGTGTAGCTCTAAAGATTACTGGTTTTCTTGTTCTCCAGTCATGCGGATATGAATGCACAAATTTATCTTGTCTAAGTAGAACATGTTTTTCTTCTAATACTTTAACAATCGCTTCATTAGCAACTTCATAATACATACCCGAAAATGCACCAGCATCCTCAGTCATAAATCCTTTATCATCTACTGGACATAAAATATCTAGTCCATAAGTTCTTCCTATGCGATAATCATCTTCACCATGACCTGGTGCAGTGTGCACTAATCCTGTCCCATCAGTATCTGTCACATGATCACCTACAATGACAGGTGATATGCGATCATAGAGTGGATGTTTATATTGAATAAGCTCTAATTCCTGTCCTTTTAGAGTACCTAATACTTGAATGTCATGCCATCCAAGCAGAGATGCTACTTCATTAAGTAACGTTTCTCCAACTACATATTTTTTATCATCAACTAGAACAACCTGATAGTTAAAACGAGGATGAACAGAAATTGCTAAATTTGCAGGAAGTGTCCATGGAGTTGTTGTCCAAATTAAAAAAGATGCATCTTTTAACAATCCTTTTCCATTATAACTAGGAAAAGCTACATAAACCGATATAGATTGCTTATCTTGATATTCAATCTCTGCTTCAGCTAAAGCCGACTCAGATGAAGGTGACCAATAAACAGGTTTAAGTCCTTTATAAATCAATCCACGATCAACCATTTTAGCAAACAACTTAATCTGACTCGCTTCAAATTCTTTATCATATGTGATATATGGGTGATCCCAATCACCTAAGATACCAAGTCTTTCAAATTGAAATTTTTGTCTTTCAACTTGTTCTGATGCGAACTTTTGACATAATTTTCTATAATCAACTAAAGGCATTTCTTTACGATTGATTCCTTTTTTTGTGAGTGCTGTTTCAATAGGAAGACCATGCGTATCCCAACCAGGAATATATGGAACATATTTGCCAATCATTGTTTGATAACGCAAAACAAAGTCCTTTAAGACTTTATTTAAAGTGTGCCCAATATGAATATCACCATTAGCATATGGAGGTCCATCATGCAAAATAAAGGGTACAGAATCCTTATTTTGTTCTAATACCTTTTGATAAAGGTCAATATCTTTCCATCTCTTTTGAAATTCTAATTCTCTTACCCCTAAATTCCCTCTCATTTGGAAATCAGTTTTAGGCATAAGTAATGTGTCCTTATAATCCATTGTTATCTCTCCTTTAATTCTTAATAAAAAAATAAATCCGTCCTTAAAATCTAAGGACGAAATCAAATTCCGCGGTACCACCTTAGTTCTAGAGGTTACTCTAGCACTCGATTGTTTTTTGCTCAAAGGTGATACAGTTCTTAAAATATGTTATTAGGCTTCCATCATCCCTAACTCGCTTGAAACACCTTTTTAAGTCTGTTTGTCCTTTTCATCGCAAGATTCTATTCAACAATTTCCTTTAAAAAATCTTCGATTGATCCATCATCATAAACATCGCTTGTTGCAAACATGAAAACTTTTTCTTGAACATTCACTATTTCACCCTTGATGACATAAATCACACCAGAAAGAAAAGCAATTACTTTATTTGCTTGATCAATATCAAGAGGTTCAAAATTTAAGATTAATGGATGACCCTCTAACATCTGATCAGCTAAACCAGTTAGGTAAGCGTCATCATCATTTTCAAGTTTCTCAAAAATAATTTGATCAGACATCATCTTTTTTTCTTCTAAATCAACTTCTTTTTGTTTCTTTTTCTTACCAACACTAAATAGTCCCATAAGTCCTCCTAATCTAGAAATTCCATGAATTTTCTACCTATACGAAGATGCGTTGAATGATGCTTTATAGCAAGTTCATAGTCATTTGACATGCCCATAGAGCGTAAAGGTAGTTGATATTTATTAGCGAGTTCATCAAGTTTTGCAAAAACACGATCGGTTTCTTCTACATCATTATCTTTCCCAATAGTCATCAAACCGATTAACTCTATTTTATCATATTTTTTAATTTCTAAAAGAAATTGATCTAAATTTTCAAGCAAAACTCCACTTTTTTGATCTTCCTCAGTTAAATTAACTTGGATCAGACATTTGACAGCTTTAAATGCATACTTTTGAATCGTTTTAACCAAACTTAAACGATCTAAAGTATGTAAATAATCAATCTGATTAATCATATCCTTAACCTTATTGGTTTGGAGGTGTCCTATAAAGTGCCATGTAATATTCAAATCAGCTAATTCTGATTGTTTTTTTAATAAATCTTGTACTCTATTTTCCCCAAAGTGAAAGATACCCTGATGATAGAGTTTTGTCATTTGATCTGTATTAAAATATTTAGATGCACATACAACAGTACCCTCATATTTTTCAAACATTAGACATTGAACCTAAAGAGCATGATGTCCCCATCTTGGACAACATAATCTTTCCCTTCTAATCTAACTCTTCCATTTTCTTTTGCTATTTGTGGAGTTCCATATTTAATGAGATCGGTATAAGATAGCGTTTCTGCCTTAATAAATCCTCTTTCGAAATCAGAGTGAATAATACCTGCACACTGTGGAGCTTTCATACCTTTTCTAAAAGTCCAGGCTCGTACTTCTGGTTCTCCAGCCGTGAAATAAGTTTTAAGCCCTAATAGGTAATAACTCTTTTCAATGACTTCGTTTAACCCTGATTTTTCCAAACCATATGCTTCTAAAAATGTAA
>JAFGTI010000069.1 GCA_016934175.1 Acholeplasmataceae bacterium
AATGTCTATTTTATTCAAGTTGAAATGTTTTTCCAAGATATTGACTCTGGAACAATCCAGTTTAAAATCTATCAATAAATAAAGGAGCATTTCATGAAAACATTTTGGAAAGAAAATGTGGTTTACCAAATTTATCCCAGAAGTTTTTGTGATTCAAATGGCGATGGTATTGGTGATATTCAAGGGATTATTTCTAAACTAGATATTCTAAAAGATTTAGGTGTCGACATTTTATGGCTTTCCCCTGTTTATCAATCTCCGAATCGTGATTTTGGATATGATGTTAGTGATTATTTAGAAATAAATCCTGAATATGGAACCATGGAAGACATGGATGCACTTCTTTTAGAATGTCAAAAAAAAGGTTTAAAAATCATCATGGATCTTGTAATCAATCATACATCTGATGAGCATCCTTGGTTTATTAAAAGTAAACAAAATGATCCTATATACCGCGATTATTATATTTGGAGAGACCAACCAAGTAATTGGTCTGGATTTTTTAGTGGAACAACGTGGGAGAAATATGAAGATGCCTACTATCTTCATTTATTCCTAAAAGAACAACCCGATTTGAACTGGAAAAACCCAAAAGTATTGGAAGAAACCAAAGAAATTATGCATTTTTGGTTGAAAAAAGGAGTATCTGGATTTAGATTAGACGTCATTAATATCATTTATAAAACAAGCTTAGAAAATGGTAAAAAACATATCGCTCTTACGGGGAAAGAGCATTATCATTCTCAAGAAGGATGTCATGAAATTTTAAAAACTCTTCGTCAAGAGGTTATGAATAAATATGAGGCTTTTACAGTTGGTGAAACAGTGCTTGTAACGGTCGATCAAGCTAATGAACTGATTCATCCATCAAGGAAAGAATTAGACATGGTATTTAGTTTTGAACATATGGAAGTTGATCAAATCAATAACAAATGGTTCAAAACAAAATTCAAACCTCAAAAACTGATTGACACTTTAATTAAATGGCAGGTTGGTGCTTATTGGAATGCAAATTATCTAGAAAATCATGATCAACCACGATCAGTTTCTCGATTTGGCAATGATAAAGCATATCACTATGAAAGTGCAACTGCACTTATCGCCATGCTTTTGACATTAAAGGGAACGCCATTTATTTATCAAGGTCAAGAAATTGGAATGAAAAATGGTGAGTTCAAAACTATGGAAGATTATAAGGATCCGGAAACACATCGGATAGAATCTTTGATGCGTAAACTTCATTTTCCCAAAGGATTACGTAAACACCTTATTCACAAAACGAGCCGAGATCATGCACGGATGCCTATCCCTTGGACACGCCAAGGTGGGTTTAGCATATCTAAACCTTGGATTCAAATGAACACACGAATGAAAGAAATCAACGTTCAAAGTCAAATGGAGGATCAAACATCAATTTGGCATCAGACAAGAACGTTAATTAGCCTTAGAAAATCCTATTCATCATTTTCATATGGATCATTTAATGTGAGATATCATCAGCATGGTGTGTTTGTTTATGAGCGGATTTTAAATGATGAAAAAATAGAAATTATTATCAATTTAACGGGAATGTACAAAAAACTGAATAAAATGATTGACGGTAACATCATATGGTCAAATCAACCACTTGATATTAAGATGAAAAAAATAAAACCGTATCATGCAATAATCGTAAAAAATTAAATATAATAATGGCATTATTTTATTTATTTGAATCATGTTATCAATTGATTTGTGCATCTCTATTATTATAAGCAAATTGAAAATTGAATTGGTTAAATATGTTAAAATATCATTGTGGGGGGATGATTGTGAAAAGAAAACATAAAAAAGCGATAGAAGCCTTAGAAATGTTAGGGTTAAACAAGTATGTATCTAAAGAAGAGATCATTAAGAAAACTGACTTTCTCACAAAAGGTAATTTTGAAGGGAACTCATGTAAAAACTATACGAGTTTATCCGATATTTATGCCAGTAGTCAATGGCTGATTAATCATCATGATATACTAAAAGATCTTCCAGAAATTGAAAACATTTCGGCCTTAAAAACTTTATAAGATTTAATAAATAGCTGTATCATTTGATATGGCTTTTATTTATTCTTAAATGACAATTTATATGTATGAAATAGAATTAAAAATAAAACCATAATAGATCTTTGAGAGAGATTGATTTTTAATTAATAAGATTATTACACCATGTTTTGATATAATCATCTTATGATGAAGAAATCATTAATTGATTCATATGTTTACAAGTGAGGTGGACACCGTGTTTAGCATTTCTGTGATTGATAAATTTAACCAAATTTCTATTAAAGATTTTTTATCTTTTTTTCATTTATCAAAAAAGCTTATACATTTATTGCAAATGCAGAAAAAATTATTTGTTAATGGTACTTTTTATGCATTTGATTTTCTGTTAAACACCCATGATTTAATTGAGATTGATTGGAAAGGTTTGCATCCTGATTTTCCATTGACGATGAAAAAAGAAGTGAAATGCGTTTATGAAGATGATGATATTGCAATTTTTGATAAACCATCGGGTTTATTAGTTCATGAAGATGGAAAAAATTTTGATACTTTGACAAATCGTGTTTCAGCTTATTTTCAAAGTAAAGGTTATCCTTATCCAGTACTACCTGTACATCGTATCGATAGTGATACGAGTGGTATGGTCATTTTTGGCAAGCACCCCTTAGCTATGAGTTATTTATCATATTTATTTGAATCTCAGTTGATCGAAAAAATGTATGTATGTCTTGTGCATGGAAGACTAGAACAAGAAACTGGTGAAATTGAAAAACAAATTGGTGGGGATCGCCACTCTAATAAACAAGTCATCTCTTCACAAGGTAAAACTGCTAAAACGTCTTTTGAAGTTGTTGATTATGAAGAAGAATCAACTAGACTCCATGTTTACATTCATGGTGGTAGAAAACATCAAATTAGAGTTCATCTAGAATCTATAGGTTTTCCAATCTTAGGTGATATGCTTTATGGAAGAAAAGCTGCAAACCGTTTGATGTTACACTTCAAAAAAGTGTCATTCAAACATCCTAGAAATTTAGAGTTATTTACTTTTACAAATCTTGAACCATTTTAAATGGATTATCAAAGTTTATTATTATATTTCTTATATAAGAAATGCCTTTAAGATTAAGTTGTTTTTCATTAGTTTATATGCTATAATTCCTTGTGTTTGAAAAGAAAAGAATAATCAGGATGCTTACGATATTTGCAGATGAAATATTAGTATATGAAAGATTATTATGAGCATGGATTCAAATCTTTGTTGACTGTATATTAGATAGAAGAAAAATTACAAATTTGTTTTAATGTTTGACTTAATTACTTTTTGTTATATATCGACTCATATAGCAGAGCCATTATGTACTTGTTTTCTGTCCAGTCTTGATCTTTTTTGCAATTTAAACGCAGAAATCGTCTAGTTAATTATTTCTAAGTGAGAAACACTATACATGTAACCCTTGATTGCAGCAAGGGCTTTTGTTCAAATTAAAAGGGAGAATAAAATGAGAAAATCTAAAAATACATTTGTTGTAATCGGTTCGATTATTGTGATTGTTTCAGTTGCATTAGTTTATGTTTTTGGGGGTAATCCAGCAAAAATAGAATTAAATGATGCAGGTATTACAGTATCTGGAATGTATGGAGACACTTATCTTTACGAAGACATTGACGAAATTAAACTTATAACCGAAGAATTTGAAATCACTGAACGCACGAGTGGATCATCAATTGGCTCAGTATTACGTGGAAATTTTAGTACCACTGAGTATGGTGCAGTCACATTATTCATTGATACTGAAATCAAAGTATATATTTCAATTCAAATGGGTAATGATATCGTGATATTTAATTTACCATCGATTGAAGAAACAAATACTTTTTACCAAGAATTACTGACATACATACCCGCATAATGTTTTAAGGAGGCTATTATGCCAATTATTGAACTGTTATTTATTCAAATATTGATTATGTTTGTTTATATTGGAATTGGTTTAATCATGACTAAAATTAAGCTCATTAATGATGATGGTGCAAAGCAATTAAGCAAAGTTTTAGTCTATTTTATTACACCTATTGCTATTTTATATTCATTTACAAACATGACATTTAGTAAAGAATATACGACTGGTCTATTAATTTCAATGGGTTTATCCGTAGCTGCTTTGGGTATATCAATTTTGATTGCTCGCATTTCATTTGGTTCTAGATATCGATTAGAACATTTTGGAACGTCATTTTCAAATGCGGGTTTTATGGGAATCCCATTGGTGATGGCGATATTAGGCCCTGAAGGCGTTTTTTATATTTCAACCTTTGTAGCGCTCTTAAATATTTTGCAATGGACATATGGAGTCTTTGTCATTACGAATGAGAAGAGTTTTATTCAACCTAAAAAAATTATGACGAATCCATTTGTCATATCTTTTTTGTTAGGTATTATCTTTTATGTAATGAATGGATTTGGATTTAAAATGCCAGAAATCGTGAATAATCAATTATCGATTGTTTCAAAAATGATTGGACCGATTGCGATGATTATTATTGGTACATATTTATCAAAAGTTAATTTTAGGGAAATATTTAAAGAAAAGATAGTGTATGCTTCACTTGGCTTAAGATTGATTGTTATTCCATTAGTAACGGCACTTGTCTTTTTATTAGTTCCCAAAACATATGAAAACATTGCATTATCAATTATGATAGTTGCGAGTGCACCTGTTGGGGCAAATGTTGCAATATTTGCAGCCTTATATGGCGTTGAACATAAAAGAGCAATTGTTGAAATTTGTTTAAGTACACTACTTGCAGCATTTTCAATGCCATTGATGATTGCGATTTTTCAGTGGCTATTCTAATGACTAAGATTTCAAGTCAAGCATTGTATGATGCTTTTTCAAAAAAGTTTGATTTGGTCGGAATTATTGAATCAGAAACTTACCGAAAAGAAGCTTTAAAACTGCATAAAAATATTTCTCAGTTCCCATATGAGACCATGGTAGTTGTGGGCTTAACCTATCCATATCGAGTCATCAGACACACAAAAACACATTTGGTACCTTCATTTTATACATTTGGGTCTGATTATCATCAAGTCCTAAAGCAAAGAATGAAAGAAGTATTGAATGATTTTGATACTAAATACGAACTCAATGTCGATAATCACCCTTTAGATGAGCGTTTAGCAGCAACTCTTGCAGGTCTTGGTTTTTTTGGTAAGAATCAGCTAATCATTAATCAGGCCTATGGAAGCTATTTCTTTCTAGGAATGGCGCTTCTAGATTTAAAAATTGATCATGAAATTAAATTAGACGTAACAGACGACTGTGGAGCCTGCCGTATATGTCTCGATGCGTGTCCTACGAAGGCTTTAGATGAAAATCAATATCACATTGAAAAATGTATGAGTTATTACAATCAGTCGAAAAAAGTACTTTCCACAGAAGAAATGGATTCCAATTATTGTTTATTTGGTTGTGATATTTGCCAAATGGTATGTCCGAAAAATATCAACAAGGGACAAATTGTTCATGAAGAATTTGAGCTGAATGGTAAAGAAATGGTATCGATTCTTGATTTATTTCTTGATTCAGATAAAACTTTTAACAAAAAATATGAAACAATGAGCTATCTTTGGAAAGGTAAAACCATTCTAATGCGCAATGCACTCATGCTCCTTAGAAAACAAAAAAATACTGATTTTCTTGATTTGATTAAGCAATCTAAAATGACAAAAAGAGCAGATTGGTATGAAAAAACATCCGATCAAGTCATCCATGATTTGGAGAATCTTATAAAATAATCCATGTTATATATGTCTTATTTGAGTAGTATTAGTGTATAATTAAAGAGTAATAAGATGAAGGAGAAATTAATTATGAATATTCAGTCCTTTCTAAAACCATTTTATGAAATTACATTAGTTTACGATGATCAAAATTTAGCAGAAGCACTTGAAGTCATGACAAAACATCGTTATACATCAATCCCAGTCATTAATCACAATCAAACTTATATTGGTACACTTACTGAAGGTGACATCCTACAATACATATTAGGTCATGCGGAGTGCTTAAATCCTGAAGAACTTAAGAAACATTTTGTGGGCGAGGTCAAAAGACATCGAGATTATGATCCTGTGAGTGTTGATAGTTTGATGCCAACTTTATTGTCAAAAGCATCTCATGAAAACTTTGTTCCAATTATTGATCAAAACGAAAAATTTATTGGTATCATTACACGTAAAACACTTTTAGATTATTTCTTTGAACACAATTTCTTAGTCTTATAAAAATGCAAAAAAATAGGAACCGGT
>JAFGTI010000070.1 GCA_016934175.1 Acholeplasmataceae bacterium
AAACACGATGTAATTGCTTTTACCAAGGCAGTTGCGTTATCTTTAGGTGATGAAAAGAAATGGCTCCATTACGGCCTTACTTCAACTGATGTCGTCGATTCATCTCAATCCTTGATATTAAGAGATGTCAATGAGGTTCTAAAAAAAGATATTCGTCAAATGATGAATGTTTTAAAGAAACAAGCTGTCCTATTTAAAGATACACCATGTATAGGCAGAACACATGGTATACATGCTGAAGTAACAAGTTTTGGGTTAAAATTTGCTTTATGGTATGAAGATTTTAAACGTCTATCAAAATTATTTGATGAAGCATCATGTTTGGTTGAAGTTGTTAAGTTAAGCGGTGCTGTTGGAAATTATAGTGCAAATACACCGGAACTTGAAAAAATAGTTGCCAAAAAATTAAATTTAGAAGCGGCAAACATTTCAACTCAAACACTACAAAGAGATCGTCATGCACATTATATGAGCATCATTGCATTAATTGGTGCCGAACTTGAAAAAATTGCGATTGAAATTAGACATTTAGCAAGAACAGAAATCAACGAGGTTTCTGAATATTTTAATCCAAATCAAAAAGGATCTTCTGCAATGCCACATAAAAGAAATCCGATTAGCAGTGAAAACATCACTGGTTTGGCAAGAGTTTTAAAAGGTTATATGGTATCAAGTTATGAAAATATTGCATTATGGCATGAACGTGATATCTCTCATTCATCTGTTGAACGTATTATTTTACCTGATGCAACCACATTACTTGATTATATGCTCAATAGATTTAGAAGAACACTCGAGTCATTGGTTGTTCGTCCCAATCAAATGTTAATCAATATTGAAATGACTCAAGGGGTTATTTTTGCTCAAAGCATACTAAACCTGTTAATACAACATGGCACAGATAGGGAAAAAGCATATGATATCATTCAAAATCTATCAAATCAGGCACTCAAGCAAAGAGTTTCTTTAAAAGATTTACTGATGAATCACAAAGAGATTTCTATGACTCTTAGTCAAAGCGAAATTCAAAGTGCTTTTGAAATTAAGAAACATCTTAAATATGTAGACGATATCTATCAAAAAGTATTTACATAAGACTGAGTTATAAAGATAGGTAATTCTATATTTATTCATTGATAAAGCCCATAATTTATGCTATAATCAAAAGCAGTCAATCTAGGAGGATTTCGCATGGCAGACAAATATACTAAAGTAGAACCAAAGATTTCACCAATTACAATAATTTCAATCATTGCATTTTTTGTAATTTCAATCAGTTTAATTTTTATATTACAACCTAATAATGAAGCATTGATTTATGCAGCCTATGAAAAAACAGCAACTTCAGATTTTACAGAAGATCACCCATATTACCAAGTCACTTATGATGGATCTTTATTCAAAAAAGGTTTAGACACAATCATCGAGAAAGATGAAATTGTTGCTCTTTATATCGGCTCACCTGATTGTCCATCTTGTCAACAACACATTGGTGCATTCCAAAAATATTACGAAAGTGAAAATTTTAGTGATTATGTCTCCAAGATTTATTATCTCAATCCAATTGAAGATAGTCAGGGTATGACAGAATTAACAAGTCAGTTTGAAGAAGTGCTTACCGTAACTCCACAATTTATTATTTTTCAAAATGGTGAAGTGTTAGCAACTTTTGAACCAGAGAGTGCTGAAGATACAATTTTAATCAATCGCAGTGTTCGTGACTTTTATGAAGATGTAATTCTAGCAATTAACGCAAATTAAAAAAGCACATCGTGCTTTTTTTTGATAAGGATGATAAAAGATGATAGAACAGATTAAAAAAGATTTAAAAGCCCAACTAGAAAACCATTTTAATATTGATGAGGTTGTTATTGAAGAACCAAAAAAAGGACGAGCAGATTTAGCAATCCCTCTTTTCGCATATGCAAAACTTTGGAAAACATCACCAATGCACATTTTTGAAAAGTTTAATGAAGTGATTCAAACAAATGAAATATTGGAGAAAATAGAATTCACGAATGGTTTTTTGAATATTTACTTAAAAAGAGATAAAATTGCCCAGCATATTTTGTCTGCTGTTCATTTAGAAAAAGAACATTATGGAGATCAAAATATAGGTAAAGATGAAGTGGTTGCTATGGATTATTCTTCACCTAATATTGCAAAAAGCTTTGGTGTAGGGCATTTAAGATCAACTGTTATCGGGAATGCACTTAAAAAAATCTATACCAAACTAGGTTATAAAATGATTGCCATCAATCATTTAGGTGATTGGGGAACACAATTTGGTAAAATGATTGTTGCCTATGAAAAATGGGGTAATGAAAAACAAGTTAAAAAGAATCCTATTTCAGAACTTCAAAAATTATATGTTCGTTTTCATGATGCTGAAAAGACAGAACCTGAACTTGAGCAACAAGCAAGAGACGTCTTTAGAGCATTAGAACAAAACGATGAGAAATATACACAACTATGGACTTGGTTCAAGGATGAATCATTACGTGAGTTTATGGAAATGTATGACTTATTAGGCGTTGAATTTGATTATTTCACTGGTGAATCGTTTTATAATGATAAAATGGATGCTGTTGTAGAAGCATTAGAGAACAAAGGATTATTGAAAATAGATCAAGGTGCAACCATTGTTGATTTAGGAGAAGACTTACCACCTGCTTTAATTAAAAGAACAGATGGTGCGACACTCTATATGACAAGAGATATTGCTGCACTGATCTATAGACATGATACATATCATGCGAATCATGTGCTTTATGTAGTTGGAAATGAACAAATTCTTCATTTCAAACAATTGCAAGCTGTCACTGATTTAATGGGATACCATTTACATGTGGATCACATCAATTTTGGACTCGTTTTAATTGATGGTAAAAAAATGTCGACACGTGGTGGTAAATTTAAACGACTCGAAGTTGTCATTGATCAAGCTATTAAAGAAGCAAAAGAAGCGATTGAAGCAAAAAATCCAAATCTTAAGAATCAAATGGAAGTAGCTAAGGCTGTCGGTATCGGTGCAATTATCTTTAATGATTTAAAGAATGAAAGACACTTAGATATTGATTTTAACCTGGAAAATATGCTTAAATTTGAAGGGCAAACTGGACCATATTTACAATATAGTAGTGTCCGCATTGCATCGATTTTAAGAGAGAATACTTTAGATATCAATTTAGTCGATTCAACATACTTTAGAGAAGATGATTATTTTGAGCTCATTAAGCAATTAGGACAATTTCCACATATCATCTTTAAAGCTAAAGAATCAAATTCACCCAATCAAATCGCAAGATACATCTTAAGTCTCGCACAAAGCTTCAATAGTTTTTATGGCAAGCAACGTATTAATGTTGAAGACGTTGGACATAAAAATGCTAATTTACTCTTTATTGAATCCATTCGCACAGTATTAAATGAAGGACTACGTTTATTAGGCATTAAAGTCTTAGATGAAATGTAACGAATTGCTTTACAGTTATTGCAAAAATATTTAAAGCATGATATCATAATTTTGCTGTCAAAATCATTGACAGTAATTCCCCGCGTGATGAAATTGGTAGACGTGCCAGACTCAAAATCTGGTGGATGAATAATCCGTGCTGGTTCGAGCCCGGCCGCGGGGACC
>JAFGTI010000001.1 GCA_016934175.1 Acholeplasmataceae bacterium
ATTCCCCACTACTATCCCACTCATTATAATGAGATTAAATAAACCCAGACTTAAGATTTAAATTATCTGTAACGCATTTCAATCTCATTAATTCATATTTCCTAAATAAATAATTCCTTGCTTATGCATTCATTAATAGCATTTCCTATAATCTCATGTCCCAACTCCGTAGGATGAACTCCATCATATAAGATCTCTTCCATCTTATATCTTTTTTTATACTCATCAAAGATATCTTGCATCGGTATAAAATAATCTGCATATTTACTAGCTAGTTCTTTAACAATCCTTCTGACTTCGTCTAAATCTTTTTCCCATCTTAGATCATATTCACCTATCTGAAAACAAAAAGGCTCGATCAAAAGAATTTTTGTCTTAAGTAATTTTGTTTTTACTGCTTCTAATAGTTTTGTATAGTTAGATCTAAATTCTTCAAATATGAGATCTTTTCCAAATGCATAGTGGTGCCATACTTCATTAATACCTACTAAGATGGATAAGAAATCAGGTTTAATCTGGATTGTATCTTCTTCCCATCTTTCTAATAAGTCAGAAGTTCTATTGCCGCTTTCACCTCTATTAATGATAACGACATGATTTAACCTACCCAATAGCTTACTAACATATCCATTACCTAAATCATAATATTTACTTCTATCTCTATTACTATCAGTAATACTATCGCCTTGAAATAGTAAAACTGGATACTTAAGATCTAGTGGTTCTTCTTTAAAGATATGATATTCAACGGTATCTAACTCATTACCACTTTCATTTATTTCTTTATAGGCTTTTCTAATGATTCCTCCAAGTGTTTCAGGAATATTTCTACTGGCTAAGTTTCTTCTATCTACGGGATAGATAAGATACTTATAATCAAGGTGCTCATAGGCATACGCTACTAGCTCTGTGATGCCTTCAAGTCCATATTTGTTACCATGTGCCTCAATCTTAGTCCAAACCCCTAATTCGGGTGTTTTGGTATCTATCTGATGCAAACCAAAGACACCAATGAACTCATTTGTCTCTTTAAGTCTTCCAACAAAGATAATCTCTTGTTTATTTTTATATTTTATAATTGAAGATTTAATGAATGTGATGATTTCAGAAATATCATCAGCTGGCTTCGGATACATGAAAGTTGTAACTGCAGCATTAAAATAAGTAAAGATTTCATCTTTATCTTCTAGTGATACAGGTTTTAAGATCATTCTCTTCGTAAAAAGTTCCATAGAACCCCCAAACTTACGTTTCTTGTTATAATTTTATCATATAAACACTGATATGGCTTATTCGCTTTATATTTGTAAAAAGATATCTTGATCGTTAATTTGTTTTTAGATGACTACCCTATCATTTAATCTAAAAAATCTATTAGTCTGTTTTTCATACTGTAAAAATAAAACTCTTAAATTATAAAGAAGAAGACCACTCAGGGGGGGATTGAGTGGTCTTTGCATTGATTAAACCAGAATCATGCATAATCATTCTAACATGTTAATGTCATCATATCAACCTCTTTATGTCATGTTGTCTAAAAAAAGTTAATTATCTTAGAAATATACCCTTATTTTGAATGATTGGCAGTAAATAATTGCTAAACTGATTAACTTAGGAACATTTTAATTGAATACATCTAGAATTACCACAAGAGGATCAATATCCCCTAAGCCTAATACTACTTTATCACCACGATGACAGCAACAGTATTATTTTTCGAAGTTAACTTATAAATTTCCTCTATATAATCTTTGATATGAAAGCTGCTACTTGCAACTCTTGGTGTATAGACCCATAATCAATCTTTCTTATTCGTAATATCAATTTTATTTCCAATCAATATCTTACCTTGAAATTTTCAATGTAAAGTTAATGATTCTTCCATGATATCCATGATTCAAAATCTTTCAAACATAATCTATTTTTTTAAGATGTCATTTGTTTTCTAACGCTTAACACCATAAAACTAAACCATCCTATCAACCCAACATGCAAAACATCGTTAGCACTAAACCAAACTCCTGTATTTTCATATAAACTTTCAGTGAATCCTGGAATGTAATAAACATAATATAATACATTCACAATCAAAAATAAAATCCATAGCTTAATAAATACTTTGTTCGCTTGATCTTTATGCTGACGATAATTCACGATATTAATAATAAAGAAAACAACAAACAACGGCATAAAAAATATCGTAAATACTTCATAGGAAATGAGTACTCTATTTTCTAAAATAGAACCCATCACTAGCAAGATGATATAAGTAACCAAAGCAACTAAAGCATATCTAATTAAATATTTTTGTTTGAGTTTACTCATAAAATCTTTAGCAAATGCAATCGCCATAACCACGATACTAATCGCAGTCACAAATAAATAAGAAAGTTCAAACCAACTTGTGAATAAGCAATAAGGATTTCCTGCGCATTTTAACTCATATCCAAATCCTTGATAACTCATTCCTGCAAGAAGTGTACCCAGTCCCCAAAAAAGTAAACTGGTACCCCATAATATCTTATGCTCTTTAATCAAAAGATATCCTATTAATGTAATTTGAATCCCAAGCAAGGCTACAATAATCGTTGATGAAGGTACAATCAAAACCCATTGATTAAAGATGATAAGATGTGGAATGGAATTTAAATACTCGCTAGGTGTCATCATGGGTTCTACTAAGATTCCTGTAGGCATATAAAGATATAATAAAACAAGCACGATAACAAATGAAAGCACTAATCCTATAATTTTATATTTACTCATCTTTATGACCCTTTACGTTAAACTATAGACAACGTGATTTCTCATCTTTTCATCACAGAAACAAAACATGTGACGATCTCCTAATGCATACTGTTTTGCGTGTTCATTAACGACAATACCGCCTGCTTCTTTAATGAGTAATAAACCTGGTGCGATGTCCCAAAAATGTGTAACATCTGTATAGAGTATCACAAATGAACCTTCAGCAGTTGCTGCAAGTTCATATCCCAAACTTCCAAGCATACGCACTTTCACGTTATTTAAAGATGCATAATCAATTAAATCAAAAAAATGCTCTTTACTCTTATTTGTTTGGTGAGAGATTCCAACAAGCGACATTAGCTTATTCTTACTCTCGCTACTTGTTGTGTGTATTTTCTTTCCATTTAAGAAAGCCCCTTCACCTTTAATCGCATAAAATGTTTTATGCGCTCTAGGTACATTAATAAACGATAAAACGATTTCTCCTTTATCATAAAAAGCGACTTGATTTACAAAAAGATCTAAACGATTAACATAATTACTTGTTCCATCTATGGGATCAATAATCCAAGTACGGTCTTTAATGACCGTATTTTTATTAAACTCTTCACTATGAAAATGATCTTCTGGGAAATTATTTTTAATCGCTTTGATAAGTTCTTGTTCAATATAAAGATCAGATGATGTGACAACTTCATTCATATCCTTAAATGAAACCTCTTTTGTTTCTTTTTCCGTTTCTTCAAATAATTTTGCTACTGTGTTTTGTAATAATTCAAGCTCTTTTTGATATTTCATTTTTAATCCTCCTGTGTGCTTTTTTTTACTGCTTCTATTATAACATCACTTTGTATATCCAAATGATGCTATCTATGTTATTAAACTACTTGACTATAGCAAAATCAAAAAATTTTTGTAATTTATAGTGATATACTATCATTAAGGGGCAATTATAATGAAAAACAACCTCATTTATTACATCATGACTAATATAATGTGTCTCTATCACAGCTCATCTTTTTTATAATCATTTATAAAGATGAAATCAAAACCATAGCATCTATAATAGAACGATATCCTTATATGAGGGTTTGTATCATAAGTTCTAAAAGAATATCTAGGCGAAAACTAAACACATGTTTCACTGATTTAGCTGATTATATATATACACTATAAAGCATCAAAGAAAGGATCAAACTATGAACAAAATAAATTTAAAAGAACTGACGCTTCATCATTATCCCATCCATGCGCGAGATAAAATTAGATATCGGGATACCGATAGACAAGGGCACGTTAATAATTCAATCTTTTCAACCTTTATCGAAACGGGGCGAATTGAATTCTTATATAATCCCGATAATAATCTGATTATAGACTCTACATTTGTAATCGCACATATCGAAATGGACTTTATTTCTGAAATCACATGGCCAGGACAAATCGACATCGGAACCGCAGTGACTAAAGTAGGAAACAGTTCAATCCATTTAATACAAGGTCTCTATCAAAATAATAAACTGATGGCTACTGCCGAATCAGTGATTGTAAGAGTAGATGAAAAGACGAAGAAACCCAGAGCTTTATCCATTATAGAAAAAGAGTTTTTATTGCAACATCACCCTATCCTATTATAAAAAGAAGGCCAATCTTGATTGATTGGCTTTCTTTCTATTTGATTTGAATGTGTTTTTTAGTATCAACTGATTCCATCTTTGGTGCTCTAATTGATAGAATACCATCTTTTAGACTTGCTTCAATCTTGTCAGAGTCAATATCACCCATATTAAGCGTTCTATGCATTGAGCATATTCTACGTTCACGGTGAATATACTGTTTGTTATCTTCTTCTTTTGATTCATCTTTATTAATTGAAATGCTTAGGTATCCATCATGATATTCTAATGATACTTCATCCTTCTTAACTCCGGGCATATCAGCTTCAATTAAATAAGACTTATCTTCTTCTCTTACATCGACTTTAAAAGTGTCATGGCGAAGGCTCCGCATTGGGAAGAAATCATCTGAGAAGAAATCATCAATCCAGTCTGACATTGGATTCTTTTCGTCTGTGCGACGTATCACATTACGGTTGAATGGTGTTAAACCAAACATAATATTACCTCCTTTAAATTTCTGGCACTCTTGCACATTAAGTGCCATTTCAACTATATTTTATCATGCTCTTTTTGTTGTGTCAAGATTTTTACATGCATTTTTTAAAATTTTATATTACTCGTAATATAGTTTGAATATAAAATAAATTCCACGATTTATTAATCTACATTTTTTTCATTTATGTTACTTTGCGTATCATGCTATACGTCATCATATATGTTATAATTTAGGTATAGGGAGGTATGCATGATGGAACTGATAGAAAAATTAAAGAAGAGACGCTCTTATAGAGAATTTGAATCTGAAACTTTTGATATCCAAATACTAATCAACGCAATTGAAGCTGCAAAATATGCACCAAGTGGAGCAAACAAACAGCCTTGGACTTTTTGCATCGTCCAAAACCCCGAACTAAAAAAAGAGATTAGAAAACAAGCTGAAATTGCAGAAAGTGCTTTTTACAAGAAAATCCCGCTCAATTGGAAAGACGATCTAGAATATTTAAATGTCACCATTGATAAACCTTTTTTAGAACAGGCTCCTTATTTAATTGTAATCTTTAAACACATCTTTCAGTATGATACTGATAACAATCACACGAAAGTTTATTATCCTGATATATCAGTTGGGATTGCAACCGGTATGCTGATGAGTGTATTAACCGATCTAGGGTTAGACTTACTGTCTTATACACCCTCATCTGATGGATTTTTAACTGATGTCTTAAAAAGACCGGAAAACGAAAAACCCTTTTTAATTCTTGTTGTCGGTAAAGGTTCATCTTCTTATAAACTACCAGAGATAACTAAAAAATCTAATGAGGAAGTCATTAAAATATACTAAGTCATTGATTATTTCTACCACAAATCTTAATAGGAAAAAGACGCTTTTCAGCGTCTTTTTTAACAATAATATCTAAGAATAAATTATCTATTTGTGTGATTATTTAAAAGCCTTGCTTCATACATGTTATGATCAGCTTCTCTGAGTACTTCATAGATGATATCTTGATGATTGACCAATGCAGTTCCAAAAGAAAATGATACTTTATACTTTTTAATTTTCGGATGCGCTTCAAATGAATTTCTAATATCCATTAGGAGTTTTTCTTGCTCATTATTTTCAATATTTTTAGAAATGAGAATAAATTCATCTCCACCATATCTACCCATAATATCCGATTTTTTCAAATGTTTTAAGCTTACTTCTGAAAAAATCTTTAATACGTCGTCACCTTCATGATGACCAAAATGATCATTAACGTATTTAAAATTATCAAGATCAATAATTGCTATTGATAATTTAGTGGTTCCTTCATCAACCTCTTCTTGAAGGCTTTTCAGCATTTCTTCAATTCTTCTTCTATTGTTAAGCCCAGTTAAAATATCAGTGTTTGAGAGCTTTCTAATTTGTTGATTGCGTTCAATCATTAAAATATCAGTTTCAATTGAGTTTTTTAAAGTTTCTAGTAATTTCTTGTGCTTTTCATTAAACTTCATAAGCTTGTTGTCTAGCACACAAATTGTTCCAAAGAATGATCCATCCGGTAATTTTATTGGGTATCCCAAATATGAAATCATATTGAGTGCTACATCTGGATTATCTCTCCAAGCTTTATTTTCAAGAGAATTTTCTACATAGAGTTCAGAATCAGTTCCAATAACAGTCTCACAATATAAACCGTGTCCAAGTTTGTCTTTCCCATCAGCTGGATATGGATTCTCAGTATTTGAACTTTTCAGAAACACTTGCATATGCTCTTCAGTGATTCTCATGATAAGACCAGCTGGAACCTCTAAAATATCAGCAACCAAATCAATCGTATCTTGCCATTTCGACACAGTTTCGTCATCGATTATAAAATCACTTGATTCCTTTATTGGAGCAGTTACAAATTGATTTGATTCTCTTAAAAAAACCTTTGTATACTTCATAAGTTGCCTCCTATCCTAAAATAAATGTACTTATCTTTGTTATCTCGTTTGTTCTTTTTCGATATAAACTACATATTTTCATTATACATTATACCAGTTTTCTCATCAAGATTGTTGATTGAATCAATGATCTCGTGATGTACAATATCAGATTGTTTCATAGGTAACAACATAAATACATGCGGACAATCTTTAAAAATCATTAACTTTGTTTGGGGAATCTTTTCTTCAAACAATACCATATCAGGATATAAAATCTCACTAGTTCCACAATAGATGATGATCTCTTGTTGATATGGGTAATCAAGTGGAGGAATCACTTGATTATCTTTTTTTATCGTATCATACATATCTAATCCTTTAAATCTCGATAATGATAAAATTTGATCATGTGCTTCATATGTTTTAATTTC
>JAFGTI010000071.1 GCA_016934175.1 Acholeplasmataceae bacterium
ATCTAATAATTCATATGATGCGTCAATATTCAGATGTTTTGTAATGATTCGGTGTATAAATGGGGATTTGCTATATTGAATTTCATGCCCAATAAGACCAAAGTTAAGACTCATTTTTGATTAACCTTAGAAAGATGCATTAATTCCTTAATGAAAGCTTCATAAAGATGCCAAAGATTTTCATCGTTTAAATCAATTCTTCTTTTTTCCAATAATTCCTTTTCACGCTTTTCATCTAAAATAGGTACTGCATTCAATTTCTTATATTCTCCAATTTGTTTAGAGATTTCCATTCTCTTTTTAAATAGTATCATCATATCGTGATCAATCTGATCGATTTGATTTCTTAGAAATTCAAGATTCATAAATTTCTCCTCCTAAAGATTGATATACTTTAAAAAAATCAGGGTATGATTTTTTTACGACATCAGCATTCTTTATTGTTACCGGACCGTCAGCCTTAATGGCTGCAATCGCTATCGCCATTGCAATTCGATGATCATTATAAGAATCAAATGTCTGATTACCTTTGAGTTTTTGTTTTCCTTGGATAATCATTTGATCGTTTTCTATTTTTACATTAACTTCAAACTTCATTAATGTCTGATACATAGCTTCGATTCGGTCAGACTCTTTAATTCTTAATCTCGAAATATTTGTAAATATTGTCTCATGTTTACTCAATGCAGCTAAGACCATTAAGATGGGTCCTAAATCAGGTATTTGGCTGAGATCAATTGAGGTACCATATGTTTCGCTTTTCTTTATTTTATACATGCGTTTCAAATGATGGTATTCAATTTGTCCATCCATTTCTTTAATAATGTCAACAATCTTATAATCCCCTTGTTTACTCACTGGATTCAAATGTGATAACTCAATTGTGTCTCCGATTAGTCCAGCTACCATCCAAAATGCAGCTTGTGAATAATCTGCTTCAACAGTAACAACCTGAGGTATATATTTTTGACCACCTTTAATATAGTAGTATTGATCGACCTGTAAAATATGAATTCCAAAAACAGTTAAAACATCCAATGTAAGATCAACATATCCTTTTGATTCTAACGGAGTTAATAATTCAATAATAGAATCTTTTTCTAATAAAGGTAATGCGAAGAGCAATCCTGTTAAGAATTGTGAACTGACATCACCTCTTAGAAAATAATAACCAGCTTTAAGCGGCCCTTGAATTTCTAAAGGCAAATAATCTTCTCCCAGTTTTTTATATTGTATGAGCTTATGATCAAAAATATCAAAATAAACATCTAGAGTTCTTTTAGGTAATCTACCTTCACCTTTAAAAATTACTTTTTTATTTTGAAGGAGTGCTAAAGGAATCATAAATCTTAAAGTTGAACCCGATTCATTACATGAAATTTCCTGATTTTTTAAAATCCACTTTTGACCTTTTACTTTTTCGTTTTGAAAAAGTGTCCCAAAAGACATCAACGCATGTTTAGTTGCTTCAATATCTTCTGATTCCAAAACGTTTTTAACTGTGCTTGTTCCTTGTGCAAGTGCTGATGCAATAATGTACCTATGTGATAATGATTTTGAAGAAACAACAGGAACGACTCCTGATAGCGATTTAGGATTAATAGTAATGTTCATAATAAATCACTATCTTCTAAAATAATTGATTTAACTTCTCCCACTTTAGGAACAATAACAAAATGTAATCCTTCTGATAAGTACTTTTTATCATGAACAATCTCATCTTTATAATCAAATATTTTTAGCAAAGGTTCTTTAACTAGTCCTCTTTCTAAAAGTAACGATTTAACTTCTTGGTAAAGTTCAAAATGTGTTTCGTGTCGCTTCATACCAATTTCTAAAGCCATTAACATACCATAACTAATAGCTTCACCATGTTTATAAGTATCATAATGGTGTTTTTTTTCAATAGCGTGACCAAAGGTATGACCAAAATTAAGGTACATTCGCTCTTTATGATCATAAGGATCAATTAAAACAAGTGCTCTTTTGACTTGAATCGCCATAACAATCTCATCAACGCCCACTTTCTCATTTGATTTTAAATGATGATATAATTTTTTATCGCCGATAAGTCCAGCTTTTATCATTTCAGCTAGCCCGTTTGCATATTCTCTTTTTGATAGTGTTTCCAAGAAAGCTGGATCTATATAAACTAATAATGGTCTATAAAATGAACCAAGAAGATTTTTCCCTTGTTCTAAATCTATACCTACTTTCCCTCCAATACTGCTATCGACTTGTGCTAATAAAGTTGTAGGAATCTGAATAAATTTGACACCTCTATATAATGTTGAGGCTACGAATCCAGTCAAATCACCAACAACCCCTCCACCCAAAGCAATGAGTAAATGATTTCTCTTCATTTGTTTTTGGATAAGTTCAGAAATAACTTTCTGATATGTCTCAATAGACTTTGAGTGTTCACCTGGTTTAATAACGACAAAAATAACCTCAAAAAAAGGTAATGCATGAATCAATTTTTGATGATAGAGTTGATTCACATTTTCATCTGTAACGACATATATCTTTTTTTCATGATAAAGCTCTTTAACATACTTTTGTAAGTTTAAAAGTTCATTACTTTCGATATAAATATCGTAATCAGGCATTTTAATGAATGTCAAAATCTTTCCTCTTTTCCTTAGCTTCTTTTAAATATTTCATTAGAGATTCTTTATCTTCAAGTAGAATGAGTTCTTTAACATGCTGAAGCTCATGAGTAAAATCATTAATCTTGTGAACAAGTTCATCCTTGTTTTCTAAAAAAAGTTCACTCCACATCACTTCATTAATTTTAGCTATACGTGTCAAATCACGAAAAGAATCACCTGTAGCTTCTTTTGTTTCTTTAAGTTGATCACTTTGCATTAGTGCAACAGCAATCACATGTGTTAACTGACTAGTAAAAGCTATTAGTTCATCATGTATTTTCGCCTGTACTACTGTTATTTTACCAAATTTAAGATTATTTGCGATAAGTCTTAAAGCATCTTGATCTCTTTTAAGACTTCTTTTTCCTGTTACAATGATAAAATTAGCGTTTCTAAACATCTTTTCATCTCTTGAATCAAAACCACTCGTTTCTTTTCCTGCCATTGGATGATGTGATGTATATGATATACCTTGTGGTAGAATTTTCTCAAGTTCATTCATCATCCACACTTTTGTTCCACTAACATCTGTAACAATTTGTCCTGGTTTAAATAATTCTAGATGCTTTTTGACAAACTCAATATTGTATTTAGGATACAATGCTAAAATAACAAGGTCGGTAGAAGATAATTGTTCGATTGAATTATCACTCTCAATAAATCCAAGTTTTATTCCTTCTATGATTGGTCTTTCACTTCTATTATATGCATAGATCTTATGTCCATTACGATGGAGCCCTTCGGCATATGAAGCTCCAATAATACCTAGACCTACAATAAATATCTTCATCTTACTTTCATTCCCAAAACTGATGATACTTTATCAAGTTCATCCATTAAATGTGAAAATTTGTTAAGCTTTAACGATTGAGCTCCATCGCTTAAAGCGTGTTCAGGATCGTGATGAACTTCTACGATTAACCCATGTGCTCCGACTGCAAGACTTGCTAAAGATAATTTTTCAATCATATTCCATCTACCTGCGGCATGTGATGGATCAATGATGATAGGTAGATGTGATAATTCCTTAACAGCAAGTACTGCACTAATGTCTAATGTGTTTCTCGTATATTTTTCATATGTACGTATGCCGCGTTCACATAATATTATATTTTCATTACCACCAGCCATAATATATTCCGCTGACATTAACCATTCTTCAATTGTTGCTGATAATCCTCTTTTGAGTAAAATTGGTTTTTTTGATTGACCTAGAGCTTTAAGTAAATGGAAATTTTGCATATTCCTTGCGCCTACTTGAATAACATCTACGTATTCTTCAAATAAAGGTATTAAATCAGCGCTTGGAATTTCAGTAACAATAGCTAATCCTGTTTCATCGCCAATTTTCTTTAATAACTTTAATCCTTCAACTTCAAGACCTTGAAAAGCATAGGGTGAAGTTCTAGGTTTATATGCTCCACCTCTTAAAAGATGTGCTCCTGATTTTTTCACACTTTTAGCGATTATTCTCATTTGTTCTTCTGATTCAACTGAACAGGGGCCTGCCATGATTACAAATTGGTCGCCTCCTATTTCAATGCCATTTTTAATCTTGATAATGGTGTCCTTCTTTTTGAAACTTCGACTTGCTTTCTTAAAAGGTGTGGATACTCTCGTAACCTCTCTAACACCTTCAAAAGCATATAAATCACTGGGATCAAGCCATGAAGTATCTCCAATAACCCCAAAAACACGAATCTCATCGCTAGATACATCTTTGATTTCAAACTTCTTTTCCTTTAAAAAATCAACAATCTTTTCATACTCCTTTTTAGTGGAGTTTTTTTTCATTTGTATTATCATAATTTTCAATCTCCTATGTTGAAATAAAAAAATCCCTGAGAGGAACCCCAAGGATGATGATTAGTCATTAGTTGGCTGTTCCTTTATTCGCTCAAAAAGGAATGCCTTGCAATCCTTTTCTCTAATAATATGCGTAATAATAGACAGCTTTCATTATTTTTAACATAGAAATCACCTTTCTTTGTTTGTTTTATCGTATCACATTAGTTTAAAAAAGACAATATCGAGGTATGAAAAATATTTTTTTAACTTTTTTTATTTTGGGTATTGTGTTTTGCACAGTAAGGTGTTATTATAGTAGTGTGCATTACACAATAAACAAAGTGTTTTGACTACAATTTGTAAAGAACGAGTAATCACTTTTTACAGAATTGTAGATAAGTCGAGAAAGGACTTGGGTGACTTATATGATAGAAAATGATCATTATCGTGCCTCAGATTTGAGATTCAAACAAATGCATTCGATACGAAAATTTGAAAACAAACAAGCAGTTTGTTCTGCACAATTACAACCAGAGAGTTACGTAATCATCAATCTAGAATATCATTGCAATATTAATTAATCTCAATCAGATAAATAAAGATGTACTCAAATTTTAATTACATCTTAAAATTGCTAGATATGAATTATTGAATGAAGGAGGAAAATCATGAATACTCAATTTAAAAAAGGGATTCTCGAAATGTGTATTCTAAGCATCATAAAAACGCGAGATATGTATGGTTTTGAAGTGATTGAAAAACTAGCCGCTGATATTGATGTAAATGAAAACACCGTTTATCCTATCTTAAGACGTCTTACGGGACAAGGATTATTTGATACCTATATGGAACAAACGAATATAGGTGCACCTAGAAAGTATTATCAAATTACAAAACTAGGAAAAGAAAGACTTAACGAATATGAAGAGGAATGGACTTCATTCCTAAAAGGTGTATTTAAATTATTAGGAGGTAATACTTATGAAAGCTAAATATTTAGAAGAACTTAGAGATCAATTACAAAATTTTCAGGCTAGCGTAGCAGATATTGATGAAATTATGATTGATTATGGTCAAATGTATGATGATGCCCTTGCAAAGGGAAACACTGATGAAGAAATCTATAAACTTTTAGGTGAACCAAAACAAGTTGCTTATGAATTGATAGATACTATCAAGATTAGACAATATAAGGATAAAAGAAATAAAATAATTGCTTTAATGCCTTTCATTAGTGTGATCGCTTATATGATATTGGGGTTTGGTTGGGAGTTATGGAACCCAGGTTGGCTTGTCTTCTTATTAATTCCAATTGTGCCAATTATATTACACAATAATTATAAGAATGCAATTGTTGCTCTATCCCCCTTTATTGCTGTACTCGCGTATTTACTTGTTGGTTTTAAATATGAATTATGGAATCCTGGTTGGTTAATTTTCCTTATAATTCCGATGCTTGCTATCATTTTGAATACAAAAATCAAGGATATGTTTGTCGCACTATCACCTTTTGTTTCTGTTATTGCATTCATGATTCTGGGAACATATTATGATTTATGGAATCCTGGTTGGTTAGTTTTTTTAATCATTCCAATGTTAGGTATTCTTCATCATAAGAATATTTGGAAGTTGCTGATTTCAGAATTGTCATTTATTGCTGCTATAGCCTTTTATCTTTACATGGGCTATGTTCAGAACTCATGGACTCTTGGTGGTCTTGGATTTATACTTCCTATTACTATAAGTATACTTTTTGGTGATATTAAGTTTGTTTGGGATATACCTGTAGGACCAAATCGCAAAAAAACAATTATACTACTTATGACAATCATTTCTTCGGTTATCATCTTCGTTTTAGTTGGTTTATTAGCATCTGGTTGGGCTTATGCATGGCAAATTTTCTTACTCATACCCGTTGTTTCAATTATTTCATTTGATAAATTTAGATTTGCATCTATAACACCATTTGTAGCGGTTATTCTCTTCTTCTCAATTGGTTATTTCTTCGATGCATTCGCTCTTTCGTGGTTAGCTTTCCTTATCATTCCAATGGCTGCCATTATTGAAAATGCATAAAAAACTCACATCATTAATTTGTGATGGTAATATTAAAACATCGTATTGAATGAATCCGTTATAGATAAAAGAGACTAAAATCTAGTCTCTTTTATCTTTTAATGTATTAGGTGTAACTACCTTAATTAGTAATGAAATCGCTTCTTCTATATCTTCTGATTTTAATCCTGAATATCCAATGACTAGCGTTGGATGATGATTCATTTGACCTGAATGATTATAAGATTTAAGACCAGTAACATCAATGTGATTTTCTTTTGCCTTTTTAACTAATTGTTCTTCTGTGATCTCTGTTTCGACTTCCATCAAGAAATGAAGTCCCGTATCATATGCTTTTAATCTTAACCATTCCCTACCCTCAACCATCTTAATGATTGTTTCTATTTTTTGTCTATATGATTTTCTCATTCGATTAATGTGTCTTTCAAAAAAACCTTCATGCATAAATTTATACATGATATATTGTTCAAAATTAGGTACAGTACATCCATGATAAGTCATTAATTCTTGATATTTTAATACAAGTTTTCTTGGAATAACCATATAACTCATTCTAAATGATGGTGCTAATGTTTTTGTAAAGGTATTCATGTAGATTACTGTTTCATTCTTATCTATTCCTTGAAGAGCTGGTATTGGTTTCCCTTGAAATCTAAATTCACTATCATAATCATCTTCAATGATATAACGATTAAGAGAAAGATTTGCCCAATTTAATAATTCATATCTTCTTTGTATAGGCATAACAATACCTGTTGGAAATTGATGAGATGGTGTAATGTGAACTATATTTGCTCTTGATTTGATTAAAGACTCTACAGATAATCCCAT
>JAFGTI010000072.1 GCA_016934175.1 Acholeplasmataceae bacterium
GTTATAATCCTAATTGTTCTTCTTGTCGTAATAAAATACCCCGATATAAATAATACAAAAATCGGAATAAGCGCATATCCAACATATTTTAATACTTCAGCAGTTGAGACTCCATTATTTTCGAGCAAGAAAGGAAACCACTTTTGGTAAAGTGCATCATAGGTTCCGTTGGCAGATACAATTGATAACCCTTCATTCAACAAAGATAGTAATGCTGTGTCCCCTTCGACAACAGCAAAACAAAACTTTTGTTCATATCCTTCTAGATTCAATTTATATCGATTAATACCATTATCATCATAAATATAAACTGGTGAAATATTGTCTAATCCGTTATCACTGATTAGCTTTTCTCCAACAAGACCTTGAGCTAAAACTGCATCATACTGGCCACTATCTAAAAGTTGAAATGCTTCCAAATATGTAGAAGTTGCAGTTAATTCTGAATCTAACCCAATTGACCAAGCCCATTCTTGTGAGTTATCTCCATCTAGAACAAGAATTTCTTTTCCAAATAAATCTTCTTGGGACTGAATGCGATCATCGTCTTTTCGAACGAAAATATTTCCTCGCATCACAATATAAGGAACTGTAAAATCGTAAACTTCATCTCGTTCTTCTGTATACCCAACTAAAGGAAGAATATCTAATTCTCCATTTTTGAGTTCTTCTTTTAGTACTGTCCATTGATCAATTTTAAAGGTTACAACAATTCCCATTTCTTCTGCGACTGCTTTTAATAACTCGACTGAAAAGCCATCTGCTTCGCCGCTATCTGTTACAGAAAACGGTGGATAATCGTATTCAGTTGCACTTAAATAAACTGTTCTTTCTTCACCTGCATCAGCCTTTACATCAAGACTGAAATATAGAACAGTCATGATTAGACAAAGGATAAATATATTAAACCTTTTTAGATATTTCAATTCTCCACCAACTTTCAAAATAGTTTTTGAATAATCTCTACTGAAATTGTAAATTTAGTTTAATGTTTTTTTTAAATCTGTCTTTATGTCTATCAAACAATTCTATAATATGCTTGAAAATTTGCATATCTAGCACGTATGCAATGTTAAATTTATTATTCATATAAATGTTCTTTTTCATTTATTGATTTAACAAAAACTTTAACTAGATTTCCATCGAATTGAGAACCTGCACAACGGTTAAGTTCAGCAACAGCAAACTCAAAACCCAAAGCCTCTCTGTATGGTCTATCAGCCGTCATTGCCTCGTACGCATCACAAATACTGATTACTCTTGAAAATAATGGTATTTCTTCTTCTTTAAGTCCGTTAGGATATCCTTTACCATCCCATCGTTCATGATGTGTGAGTGCATATTCTGCTAGTTGTGAATATTTATCTGCAGAACGTAAAATGTGATAACCATTAATGGTGTGAGTTTTCATAATAACCCACTCTTCTTCTGTAAGTTTCCCTGGTTTATCTAAAATACGATCTGGAATCGTGATTTTTCCTATATCGTGCATTAAACCAGCAAACTCTAATTCTTTAATCTGATCATTACTTAATCCAAGACTCTCTCCCATCATTCTACAATATGCGCTTACTCTATTTGAATGTAATTTTTCTTCATCATATTTCTCTTTTAATGTTTCAAAAAGAGTCATAATCGTTTCATTACGTGCACTTTGCCCATGTAGAATCTTATTGGCGTACATGTTATCTTCAGCGTTTTTCAAAATATTTTGTATAGAAGTTGATTCTTTAACTTTGATATCATATCCAATGGAAAGTGATATATTAAAACCATTAAATCTTAGTGATGTGCTCTCATTTGATATTGAGTTTATAATTGTTTCAAACTCTTTTTGTGGTGTATTAGGGCACAAAACAACAAACTCATCACCACCTATGCGAGCAGCAAAATCATTTTCTCTCAAATGGTTACTTAGTGTAATACCAATTTTATTAAGCGCATCATCACCTATATCATGGCCATAGGCATCATTAATCAGTTTCAATCCATCAAGATCAATCATAGCAACGACAAGTGGATAATATTCTTTTTTATCAAATTGAAAAAGTTTTTCCTCAAAATATCTCCTATTTGGAAGCCCTGTCAAATAATCATGATTGCTCGTATAGATAATATCAATCTCTTTTTGTTTTCTATCTGTCACATCCATAACTGTTGAGATAAGCAAATTGGAATTGGGAATAGGTGTAGCATATGCATTGATAAATTTCTTTATCTCTCCATTTTTTTCGATAGGTATGTCTTCCCAAATCATGCGTTTGGGATTATTGGTTTCAATATCAGTCAAAACACGTTTTTTAATCTGTTCTCTAAATGTCGGATTTTCATATACAACATCCCAAAAAGAGTCTGATGTATTTAGCTTTTCCTTAGTAGTCCCATATAATTTAGGAAAATTGCTGTTCATATATTCAAACTCTACTTTTGGATCAACAGAATTTACTGCAATACCTATCGGAAGACTATCCATTACAAGTTGTAAGCGTTCTATAGTTTTCTCCAATTCAATTTCTGTTTCAACAATATGATTGATAACTTCTGTATAAATGATAATGCCAGCAATCTCTCCTTTATCATCATACCAAGGTCGAGAAAGCCATCTTGTATACTGAATACTACCATCAGCACGCATAAAAGGGTCTCTATCGTTTGAAAGTACTTCGCCTTTTAAGGTTCTTTGATGAACCTCACGCCATTTTTGTGGCAAATCTGGAAAAATTTCATAATGATGTTTTCCAATTATATCTTTAGTTACGTGATACATATCACAATATGAATCACTAACGTATACATAATTTAGATTCTTATCATGAACTGCAATCCCTTGTTTGCTGTGGCTAATGACATAACCTAATAATTTGTCTCGATATATAATTTCGTTCTCAGCTTTTTTAATATCTGTAATGTCTCTAAATTCGGCAACTCTCACTGTTTGCCCTTGATAAGGTAGATTTTTTCCTTCCAGTCTTAACGGATATATTTCATTGTTTTTTTTAATACCCGATACTTCATATGGTTTTTCATATCCTGATGCTATGTTTTCATTGACTATATCACGATACTCTGGTGTAATCAACGCAAGTAAATCCATACCAACAAGTTCATCTATCGTATATCCTGTGATATCTGCTAAGCCCTGATTACATTCCAATATCTGACCTTTATTATGCAAGACAATGCCACCAAATGATGCATTATGTAATATCTTGAATCTTTGCTCACTCTCTTGGAGTTCTTTTTCCATTATCATACGGTTTGTAATGTCTCTTGAATAAGCTGTTGCACCTATGATTTCTTTATTTGAACCATATATTGGATTATATAAAGTTTCATAGTATCTAACGTTTTTATCTCCATATTCTTGAATGGTCGTGTGTGATTTACCAGATAATGCCAAATCATAATTTTTCTTAGCATTAATTTTATCAGTATGAGATGTTATAGCATCCATTAGGTTGCCACCGACTTTAACATCTTTGTCATAAGCTAATTTCATGACTTCTTTATGTGTTTGATTAAAATATAGATAGTTATATTTCTTATCTATCGCTAAAATAATAAAACTCATTGGACTTTCTAAGCTTGATTTTAATAGTATTTCAGAATTTTCTTTCTCAATTTTATCAATAGTCAGATTAACTATCATTTGAGTCAAATCAAGTAAAAAATCGATGATATCTTCAATCTGTTTTTCATTAACAATCGGAACTTCTTCTAATGCTTTTAAATATATTTTCTCATCAAATCCATATCTTCTTGCTTGATTAATAAAAAAGTCAATATTTGGTTTTTCTAAAAAGCATTGGCCAGTAAAAAGATTGGCAACATGTTCGCCTCGAATGATGATTGGCACTGCAACATCGATTAAACCATTATGACATTTATAAATACTGTATTTTTTGTCTTCACTCACATTGTTTGCTAATACTGTGTCACTTATCCTGCAATTTTTACTCGTTTCCTCATTGACACGATGAAAATCAGTGCATATACGTCTCCATCCTGATTTAGATATGACATTACCTTCAAGGTCTAAAATAGCAGTCACAAATCCTGTTGATTTATTAAATCCTTCGAGCAAGGTATTAAATCTTTTAAAATCTATTTTTTTCAATATTTCTTTTTTCATTCAATAACACCTCTTTCTATATCACATACTAATCTAGAAAACCAGGTATCAATTTGCTCAATGTGATTA
>JAFGTI010000009.1 GCA_016934175.1 Acholeplasmataceae bacterium
CTAAAAAAAAGAGGCTCCTTAAATTTGGAAGTCTCTTTTGTTTCTAAACGAGATGATTTTCTTTTAAATATTGATCGACTTGTTTCAAATGATCGGGATTTTCCGATTCGATTCGAATTTTAAATACAGAATCTTTTGATAAACCAATACTCATAATTGCCATAATTGATTTAGCATCAGCAACAAAATCTTTATATATCAAATAGACCGAATAAGGCAAACTTGAAATAAATCTAACAAAATTGGTAGCTGGTCTAGCATGTAGCCCTTGTTCAGCAATTAATATATACTCTTTTTCCATTTCATATCCTCCATACGTGTATCAGCATTGATAACATTATACTTATATATTTTACCACAACTTCAAATCATTTGCTTCAAATACTTCAATCTACATTTAATAGTAATTCGATTATAGAATTCTTAAAATTGGACTCAATGATTTCTAAGTGATTTTTTTGAATAAAAACGACAGGAATAACCAGAGATGTGAGTTTTTCTTTTAAATAATCGTAATCAAATGACATTACTAAATCACCTTGTTGGACTTTTTGATTTAGTTTGACCTCGAGGTTAATACCCTCACCTTTTAAAATCCCGGATTCCAACCCGAGGTGAATCATGAGGTTAATTCCTGAATCATGAGTAATTACGATGATATGTTTTGTCGGAAAAATGTGAGTAATTATCCCATCAATCGGCGCATAGATAAAATGATCTTTCGGAAATATGACAAATCCTTTTCCAACTAAGTAGTTAGAAAAAGTATCATCAGGTGTTTTTGATACATCAAAATGTTCTCCTAAAATGGGTGCTCTATAATTGATAATCATAACGTATCCTTTCAAAAAATGATTACTTCCATTATATATGATATTTATTAATTATTAATAAATGATTTCAAATTAACATTTAACAAGCATTTGTTAATTGTTTTTGTTATAATGGTTTTGAGGTGAGTCAAGATGACATATGATGATTTAAGAAGTAGAATTGAAGAAATCATTGACCCGGGGTTTAATTTACCATTCAAGGAAGTAAATGGTATTAAAAAATTAGTTGTTGGACCTACAGGTGTCGCTGAATTAGAAATTTATTTGAAAGATCGAGTGAAGTATGAACAACAAGTTAAAATACAAATCATTAGACTTGTAAAAATTGAACTTGGGTTTCCTGGAATAAAAATTGATTTTTTTGAATCAGAGTTCGTTCCAAAAGGACAAAAAGCAATTAAATACTTAGCAGTAGCATCCGGTAAGGGTGGTGTTGGGAAGTCAACAGTAGCCGCAAATTTGGCTGCAGCAATGGTTAGAGAAGGTAAGAAAGTTGCTATTATCGATGCTGATATATATGGAGCAAGTATTCCTTATGTATTAAGTTTAGATGTTAAACCTTTAAAAGCAACTGCAGATGAAAAAATGATACCCTTATCAAAAGATGGTATCGAAGTTATTTCAACAGAATTTTTTATGCCACCTGAAAAACCAGTGATGTGGCGTGGACCCATGTTAGGCAAACTATTAACCCACTTTTTCAATGGTGTTCAATGGCAAGAAGGTATTGATTTAATTATTATTGATTTGCCACCTGGAACAGGTGATGTAGCATTAGATATTAAAACTTATGTACCACTTAGTAAAGTTATTATTGTGACTACTCCACATACAAATGCTTCAAGCATAGCTGTTAAAGCTGGTTTAGGAGCACAACAATTGGGTCACGAAGTTATTGGTGTTGTTGAAAACATGAGTTATTATTATAATACATGTAATCAGAAACGTGAATTTATCTTTGGATCTGGTGGTGGAGAAATCGTTGCTAAGAAATTAGGAACAACACTTTTAGGCCAGGTTCCTATTGGACAACCACAAAGTGGTGAATATTTATATACAGGTAGTGAAGAAGCAGGCAAGATTTATAACAGTATAGCAGTTAAACTAATCAAAGAATTAGATTTATAATAATAACAATAGAAAATCCCCTGTGGGGATTTTTTATTTTATGTCTCTAAATTTCAATATAGGAGTTCTTGCTGCTTTGACCTCATCAAGTCTTCTAACGATCGTATGATGTGGTGCGGTTTTAACTAACTCAGGATTATCTAATGCTTCTTTAGCAACAATTCGCATCACTTTAATGAATTCATCAAGTGTTTCTTTAGATTCAACTTCAGTAGGTTCGATCATCATAGATTGTGAGAAGATGAGTGGGAAATAGATAGTTGGAGCGTGAAAACCATAATCCAAAAGTCTTTTAGCGAGATCTAATGTTTTTATACCAGTAGAACTATCTTTTAAGCCATCAAAGACAAATTCATGCATACAATGTCCATCAATAGGAAGTACAAATAAATCTTTTAGTGAATCTTTGACGTAATTTGCATTAAGAACGGCTAAAGGTCCGATATCACTCATGTTTTCTTTACCTAATGTCATTAGATATACATAAGCACGAATATATACACTGACGTTACCATAGAACTGTCCTAATGCCCCAATAGAGTCATTTGAGTCTTCGAAATAATAGAATCCCTGTCTTTCCTTAACGATTGGGTTAGGAAGGAAATCTATGAGTTTTTCACATACACCTACTGGACCAGATCCAGGTCCTCCACCACCGTGTGGTGTTGAAAATGTTTTATGTAGATTAATGTGTGTAATATCAAATCCCATGTCTCCAGGTTTAGCTTTACCTAAAAGTGCATTTAAGTTGGCGCCATCATAATATAATAGACCACCTGCTTTATGAACGAGTTTTGATACTTCTTGAATATCTTTTTCAAAAACACCTGCCGTGTTAGGATTCGTGAGCATTAATCCTGCAACCTCGTCAGACAAAGCATCTTTCAAAGCTGCTAGATTTACAGTGCCATCTGGGTTTGATTTGATTTCAATCACATCAAAACCACATACAGTAGCACTAGCAGGATTCGTACCATGTGCACTATCAGGAACGATGATTTTATTTCGTTTGAAATCTTTATTTTTCTCATGATAAGCTTTAATTATCATTAAACCAGCAAGTTCTCCATGAGCTCCAGCAAAAGGATTTAACGAATAAGCACTTAAACCTGATATCTCAGATAATATTTGTTGTGTTTGATAATATATCTTCAGTAAACCTTGAAC
>JAFGTI010000073.1 GCA_016934175.1 Acholeplasmataceae bacterium
GCATCGTTTCATCTTGAATATCATGACTATCAAAAGTTTTTGTTGATACAACTAATCCATCTTTCTTCAATTTAAATTCGTATTCAAGATCACTTAACTGATAGAATTCAGGATAAAAAGAAACTTTAATGGCTGATTCTGTAACTTGCTCAACACTATAATATAACTCAAAATTAATTGGTGTATAAAAATAGAGTTCATCCAAGATTATTATTTCGTTGTTCTCCAAAGTAGCTTCTAAATAAACATGAACCTGAGCATTTGACTGATAGATCTGATCCAGTGTTATAGTTGATTCTCCATCGGCAATATCAAAACTGTAATATTCGAATGGCTCTGTCTCATCATATCCTATGACTCCATAATATAGGGTAACAAGGTTATATAAATTTAATTGATCCCTTACAATGATTCCAAGATCATAAATTGGATTATAATGTACACTACTTTCTAAAAGTTCATATGAAAGGATGGCTCCACCACTACTTGGTTTCGTAGTAATGGTTTTTGAAGCTAATTTTTCATTACCAAACCCTTTGTCACCCATGACATAAAGCTGATATGTAGTATCCTCAGTAAGTTCTGTAAAACTGCCGATATTAACTCCTAAATCTAAGTCAATTGCATAGTGTTCAAACTGATTTTCCAATATAATTTCTAAACTGTTTGATTGAATAGCATTGTCGCTATCTGTAATTTCAACTTGATAAACAATTTGATCTTGAAAGATTTGTAATTGATTAATAGAAGCTTTTGGACTACTCGGAATAGCGACAACAGTGACCACAACTGCAGCTGTTGTTATAACAAAAGAAGTCATCCATGATTTTAATATCTCTAGACGTGATTTTTTTTGGAATTGTTTTTTGAATTTGTTTTTATCTCGCACTCAATGACCTCCTTTTATTAAATTTACAATTACATATTAATTTTATTATGCTTGATTTTCTATCAAAACTCAATAGAAGAATGTGTTTTTTTATTTTTAAGATTAAAAAAAAGCGCAAATGCGCTATTTTGTTTTTGATTTATATTGTCGTTTCAGTTTTTCATCCCAATATTTTTTCTTTTTAGCATGATATGGATTCTGATGTTTCGATTCTATATTTACAGTTGCTGAGTTTCTATTTTTCGAAGCACTTGACTGATTCCTTTTGGATGAAGCATGCTGTTGAACAGATGATTGTATTGATGAAACAGATTTTGACCTTGTAAAAGTTGGATCACTATTTACATGAAGATGAAGATGAATATGCTTTTCTATATCTTTTAATAGCTTATCTTCTTCGGGACTACAAAAGCTTATCGCAATTCCAGAAAATCCTGCTCTTCCAGTTCTTCCAATACGATGAATATATGTTTCAGGTACTTCTGGTAAATCATAATTAATTACGTGAGATAGTTCATCAATATCGATACCTCTAGCAGCAATATCTGTTGCTACAAGAACAGTTATTTGTTTTGATTTAAAGTTTTTCAAAGCTTTTTCTCTCGCAGTTTGTGATTTATTGCCATGAATAGCTTCTGCTTTTATATCTGCAATAATTAATGCTTTTGTTACTTTGTTTGCCCATTGCTTAGTTCTAGTAAATACAAGAGCTGAATCAATAGTATTTTGCTTTAATAAGTGAATTAATAAATCAATTTTATCTTTCTTTGCCACTTTGTAAATAGATTGTTCGATAGCTTCAAGTGTTGTTTCAACGGGAATAACAGCGACTCTTACAGGATTGATTAACATACTGTGTGCTAAATTAACGATTTCTTTAGGCATCGTTGCAGAGAAAAGCATCGTTTGTCTTTGCTTGGGTAATAATTTGATAATTTTTTCTACATCTTTAACAAAGCCCATATCAAGCATTCGATCTGCCTCATCTAATACAAAATATTCAAGCTTAGTAAAATTAACAAACCCTTGGTTAATTAAATCAAGTAGTCTCCCTGGAGTTGCTACTAAAATATCAACACCCCTATGGAGTGTATCTGTTTGAGGTTTTTGACCAACTCCTCCAAAAATAACAGTTGTCTTCAATCCTAAATGTTTACCATATGTGACAAAACTATCTTTGATTTGTGAAGCAAGTTCTCTTGTAGGAGCTAATACTAATGCTTTGATATATCTCGTTTCATGCTTTACTTGACGTTCATGTAGTTTTTGTATAATTGGCACAGCAAAAGCTGCAGTTTTTCCTGTTCCTGTTTGGGCACTACCCAATATATCTTTACCTTCTAGTAATATGGGAATGGCTTGTTCTTGTATGGGTGAAGGTTCTAAATATCCTTCACTTGCTAAAGCTTTTAAAATAGGTTCAATAATATTTAATGATTTAAATGTCAATTTAATTCTCCAATTTCTTTTTTAGTTTATATAGAATCACATCAAAATCAATAAGATTAAGAGGGATTATTTTTATTTTATTACTTAGGTACTCATGCTAGATAATTTTCTAGACGGTTTTAATATATTGATTTTAGGCTGAAAATCAATTTTTTTATAGAGATAGATACCTAAGAACACAATCAATATGTTGCTCATTAGCATCGCATACCAAATTCCTGCACTTCCCACATCAGTTAAATATTTAAATAGGAACACAATAGGTACACGAATCAACCATAGGCGAGTTGTCGAAATGATAAAGGTGAATTTCGTATTTCCAGTACCATTGAAAGTGCCAAGAAAGGTTTGAAATATTGCCATTAAAGGTAATCCTAAAAATAAATAGAACATGTATTCATTTGCTAATGACAAAGCAACTAAGTCATCTTTAATAAAGAACTCCGTAAATAATGTTCTAAAATTCATTAATGCAGCACTACCAATGACCATTAAACCAACAGATAAAATCATTGCCTTTTTAAATGTTTCTTTTGCTCTGGGTATATTTTGATTTCCAATATTTTGACCAATAAATGCGGCAAGCACTCCACCAATGGCCATTACAGGATGCAATATAAGACTACTTAATCTATTTCCTACACTAAATGCAGCAAAGGTTGGATCACCATAAGAATAAATGATACCATTCATCACACCAAAACCGATTGCAGTAAATGCTTGCCCTAATGATGCAGGAATTGCGGTTTTAATGATTAATCGGTTTATTACTGGATCTAATTTTAAATATCTTCTTTCAATCGTAATCCCTGATTTCGCCTTAAATAATTGAATGAGCCCCATAGGCATAATAATGATATTAGCAATCAAAGTTGCATATGCAGCTCCTGATACACCTAAGCTGAAATAACTAACTAAAAGTGGGGTTAAAATGATATTGACTATAATTGTTATGACACCATAAATAACTGGAGTGATTGTATCACCACTTGATTGTCTAATCGCTGTGAATGCAAAAAATAAAAAGACAACCGGTAATTCAAATGAACGAATCTGTAAATATTTAATACTATTTTCTAAAGCGTATCCGCTTGCTCCCATTAATTGCATAATGAGTGGTGCCCCAAAATAAGAAAAAATATTTAATACAAAACCTGCAATTAAAGCAATGACAACGAGTTGGCTTGCATATTTTTTAGCTTCATCATGCTGTCCAGAGCCAATTTGCTGACTAATTAATGCAGTTCCTGCAGCACTTAAGCCAATGCCTAGTGATAAAAAAGCAAAAACCACTGGAAATGTAATCGAAATTGAGTTAATAGCTTCCGCACTATAACCAGGAATATTGCTAACAAAATACATGTCGATGACATCATGAATGGTTTTAATAAAATTATTCACCATTAAAGGAATGGCCAAAATTAGTAATCCTTTATAGATATTCGGTTCATGTAAGATTAAATTGCGTTTTCTTTCATCTGTTTTCATTTTTATACCAACCAAAGAATTATACCACTACTTCGTAAGAATACCTAATGCTTTGTTGAATTTTATACTTTTCTTAATAATATAAAAATATTATAAGTGATTAAGTACGAATCATATAATCCGCTTTTTCTTCTATTGAATAATGATTAAAATAAACATGTTCTTTTGGAATCCATTTTTTTATAAAATTAAACAATTCTCGATATCCGTTTCGACGATAAATTCTTATCAACTGTTTTAATCTATTTACTTTTAAAAATATCTTGAAATCATAGTTTATGTCGATTTTAGGATGTATGCTGTAAGCTCCTTCAATGATTATCATATGCTTATCATCTAATGTTATTGTCTTGGATAAGGATTGTGATTTGCAATCAAATGATTGATAAACCACTTTATTCTTTGATTGAAAAGGTTCTATAACTTCTTTTTTAAGTCGTTCAAAATCAATATGTGATGCAATACCGCTAGTCACTTTTTCTTTTGGCATAAAAAAATCATCAATATGAATCACATTTGCATCAAAAATAAGAGCAATTAATTTTGCTAAAGTTGTTTTCCCCGAAGAACTATATCCATCAATAGCTATGCAAAGCTGAGTAGCTGATTTATCTAGCATATTGAGTTTTTCAAATATGAAATGATATTGATCTAAACTCTTGATAAGCATTAAATCGTGCGTATGCTTTTTTTTGATTTCATCATATTTTTTTTCGAGATTCATTGCAATCTCCTTAATAAAACATCGTTTTTTTCTATAGCGAATACCAAAACTGGTATAAATATCAATTGAAATATGATTCCTGGAATTGCAAAAATAACTGTCGTAGTAATCATGATATTTAATGAAAAATCAAGACCTAAACTTGGATATATCAAAAAAGCAAGAGATCCCCAGACTAACCGACCTAGAATCATTGAAATAAGTAATGAGAGATATATATTAATTGCTTTTTTTGATAAATGTTGATAGAGAAAACCAACAACAATACCATAAACTGATAATTCAAAAGTCATTAAGGTAGCTGTAGGAAAGAGTAAGGGAACACCCACCAGCAAAGCTCTTAATAAAGGTGTTAAGAAGCCCACAAGTCCTCCATATTTCCAACCACAAACGAATCCACAAATAAGAACTGGAACGTGCATAGGCAAAAATTTATTTCCTAGAAATTGAATATTTCCAGTAATAAAAGGTAAGACAATTCCCAAAGTTAAAAATAGGCTTGCTAGAATCATCTTAAAAATAGAATTTCTTTTTTTATTTATCTGCACCATAATCGTCTCTATTTATCTCCATTCATTCACAAATCTATAAATATGATTTACCTATTTAATTGTAACATAGCTTAATTATAGTTACAAAATATTCTTGATTATACTTATATAAATATTAATTAATTGATAATGAATTTATGAAATTACAAAAATGAATGAAATAATCTTTTTTTTTTGTTATACTATGTTTAGTAAAAAATACATTTGAGAGGTAAAACTATGGATCCTAAAAAATTGTCTTTAGCAAAAAAATTAAAAACAAAACATCCAGAGAAATTCAATATGGTAATTGGTTTTGATGGGTTTATTGATGAAATTATTCATGTTGTCGATAAAAGATTAGATAGTGAACAATTTACAAGAATTGACACCATTGAACTTTATGCAAAAAGAATTGAAAAAGCAAGTGGATTATCAACGAACATTGAATTGGTTACTGTACAAAAAAAGATTGGTGGAAATGGACCAATTATGTGCAATGCTTTAGCAAAACATCAGTCTAATATTCAATATATTGGTGCTTTAGGAGTCCCAACTATTGATGATGTTTTTAGTAACATGGCATCTAATGTGAAATTGCATTCAATTGCTACATTTGGTCATACCGATGCATTAGAATTTGATGATGGAAAAATTCTAATGGGTAAAATGACAACACTCAATGATGTTACTTATGAAAATTTAATTCAAACTGTTGGTAAAGAACAACTATTAGATATGTTATCTCAAACTGATTTGTTTGCAACCGTAAACTGGTCAATGTTACCTCACATGACTGAACTATGGAAAAAACTTATCAGCCATATTTTGCCACTTCTACCAAAGAAAGATAAAAAACCTATTCTATTTGTTGATTTGGCTGATCCAGAAAAAAGAGAACAAATAGAAATTCAGGAAGCTTTAAATCTTCTTAAGCTATTCAAATCTCATTTCTTTGTAGTTTTAGGATTAAACAAAAAAGAGGCTTATGATGTTGCTAATGAACTTGACTTATTCGATAATGAAAGTTTAGTTAATATGCAAATTTCACTAGAAGATCTAAATGAGGCATTATGTGAAAATATCGATGTTGATGAATTAGTTATTCATCCTGTAGATCGCTCTTGTGTCTTCGTAAAAGGAAAGTTTTATGAAGAACTAGGACCTTATGTTTCAAAACCTAAGTTAACTACTGGAGCAGGTGATAATTTCAATGCTGGATTTGTTTTAGGTCTCATGCTTGGTTTATCACCAGATGAAGCATTGCTTACTGGCATGTCAACAAGTGGTTATTATGTTAGAAATGCTGAGAGTCCATCATTTGCACAGCTCATTGATTTCCTTGAAGAATGGGGTAATGATTTAATTTAATTAATTGATTAATAATGGGTACTTTGAAGTACCTTTTTTTTTTGCATCTTTTAATGATTCTTTGTATTACAGGGGGTGTCTACTTTTATATTACCAGTTCATATCCTTTGTTCGAGCATTCTTAATAAGTTATAATCAATTTGTATGTAAATATTATAAGGAGACATTTAGAATGAAAAAAATATTATTTATCTTTACTGTTATCTTTACTGTCATTATGCTATCATCTTGTCAATCTGAAGATAATATACTTAGAGTAGGTATGGATCTAAGATATCCACCATTTGAATCTGTTACTGTTTCAAATGATCCTGAAGGGATTTCAGTTGATATCGCTAATGCTTTTGGAGCTTACATTGGACGCGAAGTTAAGATTATCAATACAGAATTCAGTTCAATTATTCCTGATCTACAAAGTGGTGGAATTGATATAGCTATTGCATCAATGAGTATCACTGAAGCAAGAGAAATTGAGGCTGATTTTTCTGAAACTTATTTCTATTTCAAGATTATTTCTTTAATTAACAAAAGTTTCGCTGATGCAAATAATCTTACTGAAGACTCTACTATTGAAGATATTTTAGCGATTGAATCTACACGTTATATTGGGATTGCAGCTCAAGTATCTGTACAAATTCCTTCATCGTATGGTAAGGATGTAACTGAAGCTATCGACGTAGGTACAGCCGTTGAATCAGTAGCACAAGGTACATCAGATATTTTATTAATGAGTGCAAATCCAGTGGTAAATGGATATAATGCTAACCCAAATACTACAATGATTGTTTGGGATTCTTTTGTATCAAGTCCTATTGGGATGGCAACAAAAAATGGTAATACTGAATTAATCAATCAAGCAAATGCATTTATTGCAACTTTTAATGATGAAGGTGGACTATATTCAGTACTAAGTGAAAAATGGGATTCAATTATTCTTGGTAATCTTGGAAGATTTGGATTGAGCTTTTATATCAATGAATAAAGTACTTTCTTATGTCATGGCCATTTTAACAATTGCTGCTTTTGTCGGTTTTGTTATTATGCGACAGACTGATGGTTTTTCTCTTGAATCATTTAAACCTTATCAAGGATTAATCACCCAAAGTATTTGGAATACTATTTATGTATCACTCATTACTTTAGTTGGAAGTCTTATTTTAGGCTTCGTTTTCTACTTGCTTTCTATTTCTAAATTTAAGTACTTTAACGCCTTAACTGACATCTTTACTGAAATAATTTATGGTACACCATTACTTGTTTTAGTCGTTGTGATGGCCTTCGTTATTGGTCCGGCATTTGGTACTTATAATCGAAATGTTATGGGATTTGGAGCTCTCATTGTGTATATGACACCTTACATGAAAAACGTTTATAAATCAGCTTTTTCAAGTATTTCTGAAGATCAATATATGGCAATGGATCTATTTGGATTTACTCCATATCAAAGATATCGATATATCATCATTCCTCAAGTTATTCGTATTTTGATGCCACCACTTATGAATAATTTTTCGATGATCATCAAAGGGAGCGCTCTTTTATCTGTACTGGCTTATAACGAACTCTATTATTCTATCCGTGTGGCACAATCGATTACGTTTGCGTTTGTAGAAGGTTATATCATGATGTGGGTACTTTACCTCATGATAACAATACCTCTGTCTCAAGCGACAAAATATGTAGAAAGAAAGTGGTCATTATGAAAATAGAAATAAAAAATGTTTCTCATACATATGATGTTGAAGTTTTAAACAACTTAAATCTTTCATTATCAAAATATAAAAGTGTGGCAATCATCGGAGTTTCTGGATCAGGAAAATCAACTTTAATAAGAATGATGTCAGGGTTAGAAAAACCAACAAAAGGTGAAATATTTATTAATGATTATGATGTCAGAGATGATGCATATAAGAAAAAAATTGGCTTTGTTTTTCAAAGTCACAATCTCTTTCCTCATTTGACATTGAAAAAAAATATAACTTTAGTTTTAGAGAAAACAAGAGGAATGATAAAAGCAGATGCTGAAGCAATTGCTCTAAAAAATCTTCATTTGCTTCATCTTGATGATCAAGTCAATAAACTTCCCAAAAATGTATCTGGTGGACAAGCACAAAGAGCATCTATTGCTAGAGCACTCAGTATGGATCCGGATATTATCTTCTTGGATGAACCTACTTCATCACTTGATCCAATTTTGACACATGAAGTCTTAACGGCAATTGAGGAATTACGAAATCTTGGAAAAGAATTTATTTTAGTAACTCACGTAATGAGTTTTGCTAAAGATTTTGCTGATTATGTGATATTCATGAAAGCAGGTCAAATTGCTGAACAGGGGTTGCCAAGCATCCTTGACAATCCACAAACTCAAGCATTAAAAGATTTTATGGAAAAAGTTAGATAAACAAGTTTAAATATGACTAGATATAAAGAATGCAGAACACGTCTGCATTTTTTTTATAATTTTTTCTTTCTTACGTAATATAGATACCAAGAAATGAAAATTCCAAAGAATCCACCAGTCCATAAACTCATTGCTGCATAAAACATATATATACCAAATTTCTCTGGAACTACAATAACTAAAAAGAAAAACAATAAGAATCCTAGGACTAAACAAACAATAGGAATGACAAAAAGTCTTTTAATCTGCTTCTTCCCTATTAAATAACTAATCCATGGAATTAGTATCATAGATAGTGCTGTAACTCCCATTAAAATTGGGTCATCGCCCATAGATAAAACCTCATTTTTTTAAATTTTATATTGGTATATTTGACTTACATATTGAACACTCATTATATCAAATTTTCTAAAATTTTATTTAGAAACCTTATAATTTTACATATTTATATTTACTTATTGGATTTTTTTAACTATATTCATCATTTGAGAAACTAATTTCCTAAATCTTATTTATAAAGTAGTCAAACAATTAGATTTAACTTTATATTACATATAATAAGTGATATAATGAGGTTAATTAAATTGATACTCTTTACACATCTTGTTGTTATGAAATGTCATATGATCAAATGCACATGACCCATCTGTAACATGAATATCAAAGAGCATTGACGATGACCTATATTGTTAAGAACTAATATTCTTTAACAACTAGGCTATAAGAAAAACCTTTTATATTCATTTAGCTCACTAGTTTTTAACAAGTAGTATCTCTTTTTGTGTGTACTGACCATAGACATAAAAAGAGGTACCTACTTATAAAATAATAAAATTTTGCATTTAGGAGGAATCAGATGAAGTATTTCGCTACATTTATTGTATTATTTGTGATTTATTTGTTTTTAACAAGCTTCACCCTCTATGAGATTATACTCGGAGGAACTGTAAGTGCTGTACTAACAGTACTGCTTGTAAAACTCGTCAATTATCAAATTGATATTTTACTACCAGTCAAATTAGTAAAGTTCTTATTTATTTACCTACCTGTATTTATTTGGAAGTTGATATTAGCAAATTTTGATGTTGCTAAAAGAGTTCTAAGTCCAAAAATCCCATTGAATCCTGGTATTGTTAAGATTCAAACAGACTTAAAAGGTGATTTCGGAAAGTTGACACTCGCTAATTCCATAACATTGACACCTGGTACTTTATCAATTGATATCATCGATGATTATATCTATGTTCATGCAATCGATATCAAAGGACATAATGCCGAAGAAAACAAAACTCTCATTAGTGGTCCTTTTGAGAAAATCCTAGGAGGTATCTTCAAATGATCGATATCATAGTTTTTTCTCTATTAGGATTAGGATTATTATTTACACTCTTGCGATTTGTTATCGGTCCTAGTTTAAGTGACAAGGTTGTATCACTTGATACTTTTAATATGATTATTATTGGTGTAATAGCAATGTTGGCTTTAATATTCAATAATGAGTTGTATTTAGACATTGTCATTATATTTGCAATACTTTCATTCTTAGAAACCATTGTATTTGCAAGATATTTGGAGGCTAAAAAAGATGGAAATAGTTAGTTATGTTTTCTTAATTATTGGCGGCATCTTCTTTTTCCTTGGTGGATTAGGAGTTTTAAGAATGCCAGATACTTTTAATAGAATCCAAGCAGGTACCAAAGCGACAACTCTTGGTGCTTTCTCAGTTTTAATCGGTATTGGTTTTGCTCATCCTGATTGGGCTTTTAAATTGATTTTAATTATTGTGTTTATTGCAATATCAAATCCAATTGGTTCAAGCGTGATTGCAAGAGCAACTTATAAGTCAAATAACATTCCTCAAAATTTAGTTCAAGATGATATGGCAGAACGAGGTGACGACAAATGATCTTTATAGACTATGTAATGCTCGTTGTTTCAGCTCTATTGTTGATTATTGCATTCCTTGCTGTAAGTGAAAAAAAATTAATCAAAAGTGTTATTTTCTTATCAGCATTAAGTATGCTCAGTGTTGTATCATTCGTGATTATGAAAGCGCCTGATGTTGCTTTAACTGAAGCTGTTATCGGTTCAGGTTTAGTTACTAGCTTATTCGTCTTCACACTTCTTTCATTTAAGAAAGGGGTAGCAGAATGAAAAAATTATTAGCATTTATTCTTGTTATGGGATTTGGTGTATTAGTTATTCTTGGTTTGAATAGCATCTCGCAATTTCCAGATTTTGGTGATGTAAATGTTTTAAACCGTGTTTCTGAACATTATATTACAAAAGGTTCTGATGTAGATATCATATTTGGACAAACACTTAACCCTGAAAGTGGTGCAGCAAACATTGTCACATCAATCGTTGTGGATTATCGTAGTTTTGATACCCTAGGTGAAATTACCGTTCTATTCATTAGTGCTTTAGGTGTTTCATTACTATTAGGTGGTGCAGTTTCACAAAAGAGACTTCAATTAGATTTCAAACCTAATTTCATGCTTCGTGTAGCTTCTCGCGCTTTATTTGGAATTATCATGATGACTGGTGTTTATGTGACTTTGCATGGACATCTAACTCCTGGTGGTGGTTTCCCTGGTGGAACCATGATTGCAAGTGCAATGCTTCTTCTTTATTTAGCTGATGATCAGTTTAGAGCTGGTGTCAAAGGCTTCAAGATTTTAGAAGGTGTTGCAGGAAGCTTATATGTCATCATTGGCTTAGTTGGATTATTTATAGGCACTTATTTCTTGCAGAATTTCTTGCCAACTGGTACAGTCGGAGACTTATTAAGTTCAGGTATTGTTCCAATAATTTATGTATTAATCGGATTAAAAGTAGGTAGTGAAATTTCAGGTATGATTGATAATTTCTTAACAGAGGAGGAAGAAGCCAAATGATCCAATATGCAGCTATATTATTGATGATGATTGGACTTTACGGACTTCTTACGAATCGTAATGTTGTGAAAATCATCGTCTCTTTAAATGTTTTAGAAATTGGTTTAAATATCTTTATTATTAGTGTTGGATTTGTTTATGATGGGATTGCTCCTATTATTACAAGTACAAATAATTCTAGTGCTTTAATTTTTGTAGATCCACTTCCTCAAGCTTTAGTACTTACAGCCATCGTTATCGGCGTTGGCACAACAGCTTTAGGCCTTGCTATTGTCAAGAGTATCTATTCTAAATATAAAACACTTGAAATAGATGAAATGGAGGAAAACTAATGAGCGCCGTACTATTAATCGCTATTCCTTTATTAGCAGCATTTCTTTCCATCTTATCAAAAAAGATTGCTCCAGTGCTTCTCCTATTGGTAGGATTAGCTAACATCATTTTAATTTTCTTTGTTCCATCAGGTATCGTTATTATTGGTGGTTATGAATTGCCTTATGGTATCAATCTTTTCTTTGATACTTATGCAATGATTTCATTGCTTGTTGTCAATGGCTTATTCTTCATTGTCACTTTATTGAATGTCATTGAATATAAAAAGATGAGTTCAATTTTACTCGTTGCCTTAGCTGGTCTAAATGGCTTGTTATTAACAGGTGACTTATTCAACTTATTCGTCTTCTTAGAAATCGCAGGTATTGCAGCTTACTTAATTACGACAACCAATAAAAAACCTCTATCTACATTTAACTATTTAGTCATGGGTTCTGTTGGAAGTGTATTTTACTTGTTTGGTTTAATTATCCTTTACGGTATGTTTGGTACCTTGAACATGATGGATATGATTTATGCGATAAAAGATTCAAGTATTGCATATGCAAGCTTAATCCTTCCATTCTTCTTTATGTTCGTTGGTTTAGGTGTTGAAGCTAAGTTATTACCATTCAACGCATGGGTTAAAGGCATATTAAAACATTCTAATACATTAAGTGGTCCTATGATTGCAAGTGTTTATGCAGCAACGATAAGTTTTGTATTTGGCAGACTCATCACTAACTTATTTCAGTTTGAAGGTAAATTATTATTAGTTGTTACCATTCTGCTGATCGCTGGTGTTATCATTGGTGAAGCGATGGCATTTGCATCAACAAAGGCAAGAGAAATCTTGTTATTTAGTAGTATATCTCAAGCTTGTATTACCATCTTACTATTCGTTAATGGCATTATTATATGGGCAGTATATTTAGTCATTGCAAATGCACTGAGCAAACTTGTGTTGTATTTAGTGATTAATAAAGCAACTAAAGAAACTAAAAATGATGATGTCGATGCACTTCAAGGATTATTTGCTCAAAATATATTAGTGGGTATTGCCTTTACTATTGCTGCATTAAGCGTCATGGGCTTACCTTTATTTGTTGGGTTCATTGTGAAATTGAATTATTTAACAACGCTTGTTTTAATGGATCAACTCATGGTTGTTGGTTTAATTTTAGTTGCGAGTCTTGTTGAAGGTATTTATTTTGTTAAGTTACTGATTAAACTATGGTTCAAAGGAACCAATGAAATTGACGTTAAATTTCATATATCTTATAAATTAGTATTTGCTGTAATTACATTATTGATTGTTCTATTTGGCACATACACGGAGCCTTTAGAAAACTTTGATAATGGCATCGATCAAGTACAAGATCAGATTGAGGTGATTTATAATGGCTAGTATTGAATTTCTAATTTTATTCTTAGTTGCCTCTAGCTTAGTTGCGTATCTGCTTACAAAAGTAAATTCATTCTTTGGATCAGTATTTACAATATTTGCATCCATGTTTGTCTTTATCTCTTTAGCTGCTTATGGTTTTAATGCAACTCTAGTCACTGATGTGCTTTATTTACCTGGATTTACATTTGAATATACCTATATGGGCGCATTCTTTGCAATCATTGTGGCATTTGTTTACTTGATGGTTTCTTTCTTCCATCCATACTTCGTTGGTGCATATAAATACAAGAATATGTATAATATGTTATTCTTGCTCAGCTTAGCTGGTGTATTAGGTGCATTTTTCACCAACAATTTCTTATACTTATTCTTCTTCTTTGAATTAATTGTTTGGTCTACAATGTTCTTGATTCCACTTGGTAAAAGCAAGTCAGCAGCTGTTTCCTATTTTGGTTATAGCGCTGCTGGAAGTTTTGCAATGTTATTTGGTATCTTCATCATGCGTGCTCAAGTCGGTTCATTTGATATGACTCAAGGTTTAGCAAGTCTGAGTGGAACAAGTGCAATTATCGTCTTTATTTCATTCTTGATTGCAGCATTCGCAAAATTAGGTGTTTTCCCACTTCATTTATGGTTACCAATAGCACATGGTAATGCTCCACATCCTTTCTCACCGGTGTTATCAGGTGCGTTAGTTAAGCTAGGAGCATTCGTTGGTGTACTTGCATTAATTAGAATTAGTCCTGCTTCAGGCATGATTACAGCAATCAATTTACCAATAGCACAATATGTCGTCGCTATTTTAGGTGCGATGTCAATTGTCTTTGGAACACTGATGGCAATCAGGGAAGATGATGCTAAGAAACTGCTTGCTTATTCTTCAATGAGTCATGGTGGTTATATTATTGTTGCTTTTAGCATGTTAGATTCAGTTGCATTCGCTGGAGGATTCTATCATATCTTAGCGCATGCTTTAGCAAGTGCTGGTGCCTTCATGGCAATTGCAGCAGTTGCTCGTCAAACAGGAACAACGAAGATGAGTGAACTTGGTGGTATTATTCATAAAATGCCAATTACTTATCTTGTTTACTTAGTAGCAATTATCTCAATGGCAGGTATTCCTCCAATGGGTGGATTTATTAGTAAATGGTTAATCTTCCAAGCAGTCATCGATAAAGGGTTGATCTTTATCGGCATTGCTGTGTTCTTTGGTAGTATTGGTTCTTTCTTATATGTCTTTAGACCACTTGCAGCATTATTCTTGGGTCAAGAGATTCCTAAATATAGAGCAACTGTTAAAGAAGCTCCACTCTTAATGTTGATTCCAATGATTATTATTACTTTACTGAATATGTATACAGGGATACTTCCTAATCAATTATTTGGCTTTATCAACAATATCATTGGAGAATTAGGATATACACCCATTGTTTCTACAACATTTGAGCTTCATGGGTATAATGGTATTTTAAATCCAGCACTTATTTCTGGAATATTCGGATTTGGTGTTGTGATAGCATTTATCATCTTTATTTCACTGAAGAAATCTCGTTCAGTAGGCTTAATGGATACTTATACTGCTGCTAACTTCATTCATACTGAAGAATTGCTGCATTATACAGTTGATTTTTATGCGCCACTCGAAAGACTTTATGCAAAATACATTCATATCATGACTGATTTCTTTGATGCATTAGCAAATAAAGTAAAAGAATTAGGAAGACTTGGAAAATATTTATTTATGTCTAAGTATATCGAGGTCGCCATCTTCTGGATTGTTGCGATTACAGCCTTCCTATTGTGGGGTGAAATACTATGATAGTTAATATTTTAATTGGGTTTGGTGTTGCATTCTTTGGATTCGTCTTGCAGACTAGTGTTGCAGGCGTAAACAGAAAAATCGTAGGACGCCTACAAAAACGTTATGGACCTAGATGGTATCAAGAATTTCTAGATATCTTCAAATTATTAAGTAAGAGAAGCATCAGTCATGGATGGATCTTCGATTTTGGAGTCATTATGGCTTTAGGAGGAATTATTGCAACCGCAATGTTCATGCCTTTAACAAATTCCATCGTTGCTTTTGCTGGTTATGATAACTTCTTCATCTTTGTATACTTACTTGCTGTCGGCATGTTAGGTATGGCAATGAGTGCAAGTGGTAGTGGTAATCCTTTAGCTAGTATTGGTGTAATGCGTGCATTAACGACAATGCTTGCCTATGAAGTTCCGTTTATGATTCTTATTCTAACTGTCATTAAACTTTCAGGAACATCAAGTATCGTTGGTATCGGAGAATGGCAACAAGCTATTGGAAATAATTGGTTCATGATTGCTTTACCAATTGGCGGGATTGTTGCTTTAATATGTTTAATGGGTATGCTAGGTAAAAAACCTTTTGAAACCTATATTGCACCTGCTGAAATTGCATCTGGACCCATGGTTGAATATGGTGGGAAACAGTTAGGCATGCTCTTCATTATGCATGAAATTACAGTATTTATTGAAGTTAGTTTATTTGTACACATCTTCTTAGGTGGTGCAACTAACATTTTCATTTTCTTAATCAAATACTTTGTTGTTTATACGGTAGTTAATTTAATTTCTAACGTCAATGGACGACTAAAGATTGATCAAGTTGTTAAATTCTATTATAAATGGCCATTGATTTTGGCTGCAACACAAGCGATAATCGCAATCTATTTTGGATGGGTGATCTAAATGAAAAGTACAAAATTTACACCGGCAAGAAAATTAACTAAAGATGAGATAGACCGCAAGTGGTGGGAAATAGGGGATTACTTTAGAAGAAACTCCTTATGGATGTTAATGTATTGTACAGGTTGTTGTGCAATTGAACTTCCACCTGCTATGACTTCTGCTTATGACATGGAACGTCTTGGTATGGGACCTATGGCAACACCAAGACAGGCTGATATTTTACTGATTTCTGGATATCTATCAGTTAAATCACTGAGAAGAGTTATTTATACTTATGAACAAATGAGTGAACCAAAATATGTTGTAGGATTAGGCAGTTGTCCAATTAATGGTGGTATCTATCATGATTCACATGCTGTTATTAATCAACTTGACCAATATATTCCTGTTGATACTTATGTTGCAGGCTGTATGCCGAATACTGAATCAGTCATGAATGGTTTTGTTGACTTGATGGAACAGATTAAAAATAAAACAGCTAAAGGTTGGGTAAAGTATAAAGAAAACAATGAATGGTATAAAGCCAATCAAAAAGCTGCTCTTGGGGAGGTTATTATCCATGACGAATTCCATGAGTAATATTGAATTTTCAAAAAATTTAATCAATCAAAGCTTTAAAATTTTAGAAACTGATGTGATTAGTCAATATCAAGTGAGCTTTGTTGTTGAACAAACTGATGTTGTTCAAATGTTAGTGACCTTAAAAAACAATGGCTGGAAGCAAATGTCTTATTTAACTGCTGTTGACTGGCCTGATGAAAACAAATTTGAAATTGTCTATATTTTAATGAATTGGGAACGCGCTGTTCATGTTCAAGTCAGATCAAAAATTGATCGTGAAAATCCTGTAATGCCTTCAATTATTAATGTTTATCCAGGCGCTAAATATTATGAAAGAGAATGTCATGAATTCTTTGGTATTAAATTCCCAGGAAATCCTGATTATGAAAAACAATTAATCTTAGAAATGTGGGATGACATTCCACCACTTAGAAAAGACTTTGATCCAAATGCATATAGCAATAAAAAGTTTACAAGAAGAGAATATAATGCAGATTATAAAGTTTTAAGTGAAGAAAATAAAAACAAAGAAAAACGTGAAGATCGCAAAGCACGTGCACAGTCCTTAAAAGGAGGTGGGAACGTATGAAACAGATGAAATTATTCTTAGGACCTCAACATCCAGGTATGCATGGTAATGCTTCTGTTCATCTTTATGTAGATGGCGATATTATTAAACGTTCATTTTTACTACCTGGTATGCTACACCGTGGCTTTGAAAAAGGTATGGAAAGACACACATGGGTTAATAATATTAGTTTGATTCCTCGTGTTTGTGTTGTTGAGCCTGACATCAATGAAATGGCGTTTGCAATGGGTACAGAAAAACTATTAGGTATAGAAGTACCTGAACGTGCTGACTGGATTAGAATGATTATTCTTGAATTAGCAAGATTATCAATTCACTTAATGGCATACGGTGGATTAGGTGGACCTACCGGTAACTATACATTGATGTATCATGCACATGCAGATAGAAATTCAATCCTAGATATCTTTGAGCAAATTACAGGTCACCGTGTATACCATCAATATATCGTTCCTGGTGGTGTAAGAAAAGACTTACCAAAAGGTATCGAAAAAGATATTCATGCATTTTTAGATAGCCTAGAATCAAGATATGAAGAATATAGAGATCTTGGGATTGAAAATCCCTCAATCGTAGCACGTATTAAAGATACCATTATGCTTCCTTCTGATGTTGTTTGGGAACTAGGTGTAACCGGTATTGGCATGCGTTCTTCAGTCAATAAAGCATATGATATCAGAAAAGTGATGCCTTATGCGAAATATGACCAAGTTGAATTTGAAGTCCCTATTTCAGATTATAGTGATGCAAGATCACGTGTCGATTGCAAACTTAAAGAAGTGATCCAATCGATTAGTATTATTAGACAATGTTTAGCTAAAATGCCTGAAGGTCCAGTAAGAGTTCCACTTGCTAGAGGACAATCCATGAGATGGACAGTTCCTAAGGGATATGTCTA
>JAFGTI010000074.1 GCA_016934175.1 Acholeplasmataceae bacterium
AATTGGTCTTTGATAATTAGTAATTTGATAATTAATTAACTGTAATTCTAATTGTGATGCTAAATAGTAATTATGCTCAGGCTTTTTACTATAAAGTGTAACAATAGGATTTTCAATCGTACCTGATATATCGATAGTAATGTTACTATTGTCATTTTTCCAGAACTCATCTTCATCGAAATCATTTATGTTTTGAGGTGTAAGTACATAATATATATTCCCATTATAAGGTTCATTTAAGAGTACTGAAAAATCTGCAATTAAATCAACTTCTGAAGTTTCATTAATCATATTAATGTAAATTTGCTGGTCTTCTTGTTCGTTCCCACCAAAGAGGCTCACAATCGATGGTATGTTGATAATGATAATCATCAGTACTGCAACAACAATATTTGAAATTAAAAATGCTTTTCTGCCAATTCTTTTTTTTAGTCCATACTTTACAAGAAATTTAAACTTCTTCATGATTTTGACCTACCTTTGCAATGAATATTTCGCTTAACGTGGCTTGTTCAACATCATATTTTGTAATGTGCTTGCATGTTCTAATATATTCGAATACTTTTTCAGCGATTTTCTCATTTTCAATTTTCGCGATGATTTCATTTGAGTTTTCAATTACCTTAAATACCCCAGGAATTGCTCTCAATTTATCAACCTCAACATCTCCAATAATGCGAATATTCTGTTTTTTGAAATCCTTTTTTACTTGATCTATTCTACCTTCAATGATAGCTTTCCCTTTTTCTAAAACCACAAGTTCTTCACAAAAGGATTCAACGTGGTCTAATTGATGTGATGAAAAAACAACCATAGATCCTTGTTTTTGAAAGTCTCTAATCACTTCAACAAATAGTTCCATGTTAATTGGATCAAGGCCACTAAAAGGCTCATCTAAAACTAAAAGTTTTGGATTATTAATGATTGCAGATATAAACTGAATCTTTTGTTGGTTTCCTTTAGATAATTCTTTTATCTTTTTATTCTTATAATCCTTAATATCAAATCGATCAAGCCAATAATCCAATCGTTCCAAAATCACTTTAGGCTCCATGTCTTTGAGTTGACCAAAATAAAGCATCAATTCTTTTACAGTAATCTTGGTTAATAGAGAACGTTCTTCTATCATATACCCGATTTCATTAACATTTTCATAACCAACTTTATTGCCATTGTATAAAACTTCTCCTTCAGTAGGATCCAAGAGTCCCATAATCATGCGAAATGTAGTTGTTTTACCGGCACCATTTGTTCCTAATAACCCAAAAATATCTCCAGGCTTTATTGTGAAACTCAGGTGATCAACTGCAACTAAATCTCCATAAAGCATTCTTGCATTTTTCACTTCTAACATAATTTTCGCCTTCTTTCAATTGTTGATTTATAAATATTAACAAAAATTCTTTTTCATTACTTCAATCATATTTTGCCCAAACATCTTCCATATCTCCATATATTTCATCAACTTTTTTAGATTCTTTTTTCTTTGTGGGATGATCGTCTAAATCATTGTAAAAAGTTGAATTGGGTCTTTCTTTTTTGATTTTGATTGCTGTTTTGGCTGCTATAACAAATATAGCATTAAAAATGATAAAAACTAAAACCATAAAGACTATTGCTCCGCCCATTTTTCTTCTCCCCTAAAATATTTTATGTGTCTTTATATGACATCACACACTAGATTATAACACAATATTATTTTTTTTGCAATATAAATTATTTTATATTATTATGTATAACAATTAATTTATTTTGATATATATAAAACAACCGTGACACGCTTGCTCATTGTATCACGGTTCTAAAAATTATTTAAATTTATTTTTTCTAAATTTTGAAATCATTTCAATAAATTGTTCTAATGGTACTGTCACTTGTTTTTGTGAACCATAAGCTCTATAGGTTACTAGTCCACCATCTTTTTCAGTATCACCTAAAACGAGGGAATATGGCACCTTCATTGTTTGGACTTCACGGATCTTATAACCCAACTTTTCTTCTCGTAAGTCGCTTTCAACTCTAAAACCCATTATCTTGAGTGTCTCATGAACATCCATGACATATTTGTGATGAAGTTCGACATTTACAGGCAATATTTTAACTTGTACGGGAGCTAACCAAAATGGGAATGCACCTTTATACTCTTCTGTTAGATAAGCAACGAATCTTTCCATCGTTGATACAATTCCCCTATGTATGACAACGGGGCGATAGATATTTTTTCCATCTTCACCTACATAAGTAAGTTCAAATCTCTCAGGAAGTAAAAAATCAAGTTGAATTGTTGATAATGTTTCAGAATTTCCTAGAGCCGTCTTCACTTGAACATCAAGTTTAGGACCATAGAATGCAGCTTCACCGACTGCTTCATAATAATCTAGGTTTAGTTCGTCCATCGCTTCTTTAAGCATTTTTTCAGCTTTATTCCACATTTCATCATCAGCAAAATACTTTTCCGTATCTTTTGGATCTCTATAACTCACTCTAAATTCATAGTCTGTAATATCAAAATCCTCATACACAGCAAGCATTAAAGCAACTGTTCTTTTAAATTCATCTTTTATTTGATCAGGTCTAACGAAAATATGTGCATCGTTAAGTGTCATTTCTCTCACTCGCTGAAGGCCAGATAAAGCACCGCTTTTTTCATATCTATGCATCATACCTAATTCAGCAATTCTTAAAGGCAGTTCACGATAACTATGAACATCATTTTTATACATAATCATGTGATGTGGGCAATTCATTGGTCTGACAACCAACATTTCACCATCACCCATATCCATTGGAGGGAACATGCTATCTTGATAGTGATCCCAGTGACCTGAAGTCTTATAAAGATTAACATCAGCTAGGATTGGCGTATAAACATGAAGATATCCTAAATTGATTTCAACATCTGTAATATATCTTTCAATGACACGTCGAATGGTTGCTCCCTTAGGTAACCAAAAAGGCAATCCAGCACCAACTTCATTGCTCAACATAAACAAACCTAATTCTTTACCTATTTTTCTATGATCTCTAAGTTTTCTTTCTGCAAGCAATACAAGGTGTGCATCTAAATCCTTTTTACTTAAAAAGCTTGTTCCATAGACTCTAACTAGCATTTTATTATCTGAGTTTCCTCTCCAATAAGCACCAGCTAAACTTAATAGCTTAAAATGTTGAATAGATTTTGTACTAGGAACGTGACCACCACGACATAAGTCGGTAAAGTCACCTTGAGTATAAACTGTCAAACCCGCTTCTTTATGTTCTTCGATCAATTCCAATTTGTATGGGTCTTTAGCAAATATTTTCTGTGCTTCTTCATAACTTACTTCTCTTCGTACTATTTTTAGATTTTCATCTGCAAGTTTATGCATTTCTTTTTCTATCAACTCTAAATCTTCATCACTAACTTTTGAATCACCAAAGTCTACATCATAATAAAACCCTTCATTAATGTAAGGTCCAACACCAAAAGCCGCACCCGGATAAAGATGTGTAATTGCTTGAGCCATTAAATGCGCTGTACTATGATTAATCACATCAAGAATTCTAGGATCCTTGTCTGTCAATAGTTCTAGAATACCGTCTTGATTAAGTGCTCTTGATAACTCAACGTAATCACCATTAAATACAGCTGCAATCGCTTTTTTAGCAAGGCTCATTGAAATACCTTCTGCAATTTCAAAAGGTGTAATTCCTTGTGCAAAATCCTTAATACTTCCATCTGGAAATGTAATTTGAATCATTTTTATCTCTCCTTTAAATAAAAAAGTCCTTAGAAAAATCTAAGGACGAAATATCGCGGTACCACCTTAGTTCTAGCATAGCTAGCACTTAACATATGGATAACGGCATGACCCGAACTATTTTTAATAGCCAACTCCAAGGGAGTAATTTAAATCTATCGCAGCTTTCACCTTTCTGCGTCGCTAGGTTTGATTCAAATCATGTCCTCTTCTTCGTGTTAATACTATTATATCACTTGTCTTATAAAATTCAAGGTACTTTATCCTTTATATTGCTCAGATGTTAATTTTACATATGTCATTAAATCTTTAAGTCTTTGTATGAGTCTTGCTGCTTTGACTCTGTTCATTTCATCTTTATTAACTGTGAGTGCATCAACAAGTTGAACATACTCAAAATTAGAAGTCATGAAGACTGGCAATTGAGCAGATAATCTATACTGCATCACAGGAACTAATATTTCATCTCTAAACCAAGGAGACATGTTTTCTCCACCCATATCATCCATCATGAGTACATCAGCTTGTTTAAGTTGATTGATTCTTTGTTCTAAATTACCTTCATTCATGCCCTGTCTAATGCTTCTAACTAAATCTGGCATATAAACAAATAAAACCGTAATATTCTTTTCTGCAAGTTCTTGAGCAATTGCAGATAAAAGATAACTCTTTCCTGTAGAATATTTACCAAATATATAAAGCCCTTTGATATATCGATCTTTTCGATAATTTTCTACAAATTCAGTACATAATTTATAAGCTTTTTCTCTTTCCTCATTGAAAACTTCAAACCTAGATAGGCTTGCGTCTTGAATATAAATCTCACTATCATAGAATTTGAGATGCTCTCTTATTTTTTGTCTTCTAATTTCTTCAGCTTTTTCTTTTGTAGGACGATATACAATTTCAATATAAGGATCTGTCCTAAGGACGGGTTGATAACCATCCTTAACATAATGTTGATCACGGTCTAAAATATATTGATATACTTTGTAAACATCAATATCTAATAAACTCAAATTTTTCGTTTCTGGGTCTTGTGATACAATCTTTCTCATTTCATCTAGAGTCATATTATCCCTCCAATTTAGCTAAGTCTTTAATATAGTCATCCATCCAATCAGGTTCGGTGACTTTTTGAACTTTTTTCTTTTTCTCATATTGGGTTTCAAGATTGGTAGAGTAATTAATCGCATCTTCAGTGGTTTGTACACCTTTATTTAGCCAATCATGAAGTACTTTTTCCATATAATTAATATTGGGTAGAACGCCATCTTTGTGTTTGAGGATTAACATCAAGATTACATTAATGATTCCGGGTTCAACCGCATTTCTTTCCAACAATTGAGATGCTGTGGATAAGGCAAGTCCTTGTTGATCTGTTTTCGCATATTTTTGTATGATAACTTGTGGAGCGACTTGATCTATGAGACTTGTGACAGGTAAATCTTTTTGTTTAATCTTCAATGTTTGATGTTTTTGTTCATAATGTAATTTGGCTTTCATGTTAAGTTGAGCAAAATTAACGTTTTGTTTTGATTTTGCAGCATTTTCATAGATAGCAACCATATCTGCAACATCGAATTGATAAACAAATGCAATTTTATTTACCTGATCTTTAAACTTTTCATTAAGCAACTGTGAATTTTTTAATCTTTCAGGTAAATGATCGACAAAAGCTTCATAATTAAATTTAAAGTTTAAATGGCTTCCACCATTTTGTTGTCTACCCTGAAGTGGATGTGAGACGTTTAACAAGTTTAAGCTCTTAAACTCATATAATGCATCAAATGATTTAGTAATATTTTCAAACCCTTCTTGATTTGGTACATCCATTTTAAATAGTGAGGTCAATAATTTCATATTTTTCTCACCAATTTCGGATTGTAGATAACTACCAAAAACAGTATCAAGCAAAAATTGTTTTGCTGTTAAGGGTGCTTTCATAAAATAGAGATAAAAATCTTCTTTTTGATAGACTGTAAGTAAATTAAGCGCTTCTAATTTGTTTCTTATTTTTAAGAAATCTTGTTGTTTAAGATTAATTAAATCAAATAATTCTGAATGCGTATATGCGTTACGTCCAGTTTTATTAATTAATTGGTAGAAAGTAGTATATAGAGATTGCCCTTCTAAACCCATCAAGGGTTGATAGAGTAATGCTAATACTTTAAAATCAGCAGCACTTAGATCTGATTGACTTTGTATGAGAAAAGTACTACTGTTTTTCATTTTGTATACCTCTTATGAATGCATCAATTTGTTGATATAGATTTTCCTTGGATTCGTTATTATCCAGAATTAAATCAGCATGTTTAATTTTTTCTTCAAGTAACAATTGAGAATGAATACGAGATAATGCCTCTGATCGATCAATATGATCACGCTTAATTAAACGACTAATTTGCGTCTCTAAACTCACGTAAACCACTAAAATAATATCACATAATTCTTGATATCCAACTTCTATCAAAAGTGGCATGTCAATAACGATAAATTTTTGATCACAATAATTTTTTTTTAAATTTTCGATTTCTTCAAACACATAGGGATGAACTAATTGATTTAATGCTTCTCTTTCTTTTGAATTATGAAAAATGAGATGACTTAATTTTTTTCTATCATCGAAAGAACGAATTGAAAACCCAAAATGTTTTTCCACTTTTGTGATCATTTCTTCATTAGATTCCCATAATTTCTTGACTATAACATCACTATCAATGACTGGGATATTTAATTTTTTGAAATATTGCGATGCTTCAGATTTCCCTGAAGCAATTCCACCGGTTAATCCAATAATTAACGGACTAATGTTGACATTTTGGACAGACATAGGTTCCACGTCCTCCGACTTTCATTTTTATAATTTCTGATCCACAAATCGGGCAAGGTTCACCTTTTTTCATGTGAACATTAAGTTCATTTTGAAATCTTCCATGTACTCCAAGGCTCGATGTATATGACCGAATAGTAGTTCCTCCGAGCTGAATTGCTCTTGATAAAACTTTTTTAGCAGATTCAACAAGTGATTTCGCTTCCTTTAAAGAAATGGAGGATGCTATTCTTTGTGGATGAATTGCACTAAGGAATAATGTTTCATCAACATAAATGTTACCCAATCCGGCAATGAGATGTTGATCA
>JAFGTI010000075.1 GCA_016934175.1 Acholeplasmataceae bacterium
ATGAAAATTTACCAATCATTTTCATGATAACAGCAACTTTATTTATTATGGATGTACTAATATCATATGGTGGTTTGTAGGTCATGCTCCATCAGCTCCTCTTGTATCGATTATATCATGAATTAATTTATCTTATATGTTTTCTTGTGTGTTTTCTTGTATGAATGATAGCTGAGATTTATAAGGTTATGTATAAATATAAAAATACCCTTCCCACGGGTGAAAAGAGCATTTCATAGTATTATTGGTGACCCGTACTGGTTCACGAATTTTGCCGAGTATCTAATTTATGCTTATATAAAATGTCTAATTTACTTATAAATGTCTCTTCGATGACCTGCATCAACAACAAGTATGATCAATCGATCATCAAAAATATGAGCAAGCAATCTATAGTCTCCAACTCTATATCTCCAGATACCTTTCTTGTCAGCAACCAATCCTTTACCATGAATTCTTGGGTTTTCACAACCTTCCAAATTTTTAGTTATCCATGCAAAAATCATCGTTGCTATTTGCTTGTCCATTTTTTTAAAGTTCTTTAGCGCATTTTCACTTAACTCAACCCGATACATCACTTGATACCTAAAAAAGACTTAGCTTCTTCTATGGTGTATGTTCTAGAGTTTTGTTCATATGCTTTAAATGCTTTTTCGTACAGAAAAATATCGAATTCATCTTCGATTTTTTCCAAGATAGCTTTACGCATGACTTCTGAAACTGATGAGCCATTAAGTTCAGCATATTTCTTTATGAGTTCTAACTCTTTATCGTTCATTCTAATTGATATAGACATATAATCATCTCCTCTGTAATACATTGTACTACACATTAACAAAAAACGCAATACAATGTATTACGTTAAGATAATTTGGTGAACACAATGGTATTTTATACTCCGATTATCATGAAACGGATTCTATTAAACTCCAAGTCCCATAAGACCTGTAGCAACGATCAATGTGAATATCAAGCCAACCTTAATAGTCATATAAAGTGCGTTAACTAAAATCACGATATGCATTTGCTTGTGTTTATTTCTGAATAGATAGTAGACTTAAGCAACTAATGCATATATCATTGTCGGTACGGCTATGAATCCGGTAAATCCAGAGTAAGGTCCGAAAGTAATGTAGGTAAATAAAAAGAATGAAATGAGTGAGATGATAGCATAAAATTTATTCTCTCGCTTTGAGTTATTTTTGTTAATCGAAAATAAAAATATGTAAATTAATGCTGATAAAATCGCATATATAAAGATAACAAACGGGTTGTAATCATCCCCAAATGAAGCAACCGCAAAAACAATATCAGCATAAGTTAACTTTTTTTGCACAAATTGAAGAATTGTTATAGACCTTTAAGAATTGGGTTAAAATTTGCTTATGCGCATATAAGTTTTAAGGGATTTTCTCAATATGGTCAGATTCTGAGTTTTTATCAAAAATTGCCTGATATTGAGTTTGAATACTATAAATAAAAATCTAGAAAAAAAGCCCTCCCCACGGGTGAGAAGAGCGTTTCATATTATTATTGGTGACCCGTAGGGGTTCACGTTTTTTTCAGTGTCAGTCAGACTAGGCTGTGATGAATATCTATAAATAGCGTATATATTTGGTGACACTACTGAATTAATAAACTATTCTAAAGTGAAATTGCACTTGGTTTACATAACTTATGCTATTAAATCTTAACCTAATAATTCTGTTGCGATGTAATAAACAATAACCGCAATCAACAGTAATCTTAGCACAAGTGAAAATGTGCTAAACTTCACATTTTTATATTCTATCTTAAAGTCTATTTTAATGTATTTTGCGGGATGAGCCCATGGGTTGAATCCAAACTGATAAGTCTGATCTTTATAGTCAAACTGTATCAAATCAAATCTGATAAATCCTTGCTTAGATTTAAACAATATGGGGTTTTTGATTTCTTTTACTTCAAAATACCAATTACCGCATTCTATATGTTCATCGTATACACAAAACGAGGCTCTTCTTGATGTAATCCAATTAGATGAGTGTCTCGGATCACCTTTTTCCTTATTTGTTGCTTTTGTTAAACATTTATACAATAGATTATTCATTATGTCTACTCCAAAAATTCAATGTATTTTTAATCTTTATCAATATTATAATACAGAATTATATAGGTTGGGAATAAGGATTTACAAAAGAGAAATTTATTAATACTTTGCGAAAAAGCTAAAATTTATGACAATATAAGATGGATTTTTCTCCACAAACCGATAACCACCTATTAACTTCTATCGATAAATGAGAAATTTGCTTATGTTGTTGTAAGTTTTTCAAGTTTGCTTATCTCTATCACAAAACAACTAAGCCTATAGTGTTTTTCACTAATATGTTATGTTTGAAATGCTTGTTGCCTAGTAATGTTTAGAAAAAAAGCCCTTCCCACGGGTGAGAAGAGCATTTATTGATAACTTTGGTGACCCGTAGGGGTTCACGTTTTTTTCAGTGTCCAACAGTCTAAACTGATATGGATATCTTTAATTCACGGACTATTATGGTAACGCATGCCATTTTATAGATCAGTATATAAACACTATAAATCTTCAAGATAATCAACTTTCGAATATATAACTCTAATGATTTCAACTAGTTTTTCTATCTCATTATAAAAATACACGATAATGTAGTTTTGCACGATACACTTTCTCAAATCTATTTGAAAAATGAGTTTACTCTTTATCAGTGGATATGATAATGGGAACAATAGCAGTTCATTAAATTTAGTTTCAAATTTATCTATTAGATTTGATGCTGCTTCTGGGTTCACTAACTCTATTGCAATATAAGAGAAAATATTTTCTAAATCCTCTTGAGCTTTAGGTAATAATACAAACCTATTTCCCATATTTAATTTTCATTTCATTTAAAAACATAGTTCCATCAATTTTTTGATCAGATTTATCGAAATCTTTGAGCGAGTCATTGATTAGTTCAACCATTTGCCTTTTAGCAATTTCTTTTTCATAAACTTCAATACTCATAATAACCATAGAACCATAACCATTTTTAGTGATAAAAACAGGCTCATTGGTCTCTTCTACATACTTTGAAATTGATGCAGTATTTTTTAGTTCTCTGATTGGTATTATTTTTGGCATAATAATCGTCTCCTTTTTATACCATAATTATACCACATCTAAAATTCTGAGACAATATATAGATGGTAAATTACCGATTTATGTACTATAAATAATGGGAATCAAAGAAAACACCCATCTCGATTAAGAAATAGGGGTTACTGTTTACTTCGGTAACCACTGAAGCCAAACTATGCCAGCAATAATCAAAAACGGGATTAATGCAAAAACGACTTTGATTAAAACTATGAAATCCTCTGAAAAGCTGAGGTGTTTGCTATTTCATATATTGTTTTATAAAGCATTCTAGAACTTGATTGGGTATGTCATCTCCGATATCAGAGTTGACCATCACGATGATGCCGCTCTCTTTGTTTGGACAAAAAGCCATCCGGCTGTGAAAACCCGTGTTATCACCACCGTGTCCAAACCATAATTGATAATTGACTGTATTTATGTGAAATCCAAGACCATATTCAGACTTAATGTCTTTAGGTATGGTCATCATTAACTCTGCGCTTTTTGAAGTCAAAAAGTCGCTTTTTTTATAATATGCCTTCATAATTTCAATGCCAAAGCATGCCAAATCTGATGGTGTAGTCCAAAGACCCGCAGCAGCAAGTTCAGGATAGATGACATAACCATGATCAAGTGGTGTGTCATAGGCTGACCAGCCCGTTGCAACCTCGTGGTTGTGATTTTTATCTAGCGGCATTGATAAGGTGCTGTGATTCATGTTCAGGGGCTTAAAGATCAGTTCATCTGCCCAATCTTGATAGCTTTTGTTGGTAATCTTTTCAAGTATGTATTGGGCAAGCATGAAGCCTCCTCCTGAATACATAAACTTTGTTTTGGGTGGGTGGATCATTTTGAGTTGTAACGAATTGCTGGGTCTTTTACCCGTTAAAATCTCTTCTAACGTGGGTAGTTGGGTATCATGTAGATATCCTGCAAAACCGTGAATATTAAAGCCTGCTGTATGGGTTAAAAGATCGTATAGTGTCACTGGATAAATGAGACCATCAAATGTGGGATAGGTCAATGGATCTAGGTATTCTGCTATGTCTTGATAGATGTTGATTACCCCTTTTTCATATAATCGCATGATAGTCGCAGCAAAAATAGATTTACTGATGGAGGCGGCTTGAAACAGGGTGTTGGAGGTGGTACCGATTGTGATGGTCTCATCTATGACCATTTCTTTGATTGAGACAATGCTTAGTCCGTATGTGCGGTTGTCATCTAAAAAATCACGCAGCGGCGCATGATCTTTTGTCAATGCTTTTGTCAATGCTGTTAAGTTCATATGAATACTCCCATTAATATGCAATATTTCTTATATTATATCTTTTTTTATTAAAAAAGACGCATGAGAGTCAAAAACGCCCAATATTAGGATGATTTGTCACTCATACCACGAGAACACCACCATATTTTGATGAAAGCCACTAAAATTTATATCAATATAAGTTGTAATTTTAGCTTCTTTTTTGAATTTATGCATCAACTTTTAAAGACACGATCAAATTTTGCTTATGTTGTCATAAGTTTTGTAAAAACAGGCATGACTCCCTAAAAAGATATTTTTGTTTCAAAATAGCATTTTTGAGTATCTAAAAATTAAGTTTTGCGCTCTCCAAAATTGCTTCAAATTCAAATGCAACAATGGCTTTACAAAAATGAAAAAAGCCCCCATTTCGATATGAAATGAGGACACTAATAGCTATGGTGACCCGTA
>JAFGTI010000076.1 GCA_016934175.1 Acholeplasmataceae bacterium
AGGTAAAGATTTAAAAACTAACACACTTTTTGTAGAACCAGACAGTGAACATCCTTATCTATATTCAGATGCTGCATTAATCACTGATATTATTTGGAGAGGTCCAAAAATAGAGGGTGAAATGACTGCAAAATTTAGATACAGACAAAAAGATCACTGTGTATCTGTGAAATGGACTGATGATAAAACAGCACTAGTTTCCTATCCACAAAAAATTAGATCAATTACTCCCGGTCAAGTATGCGCATTTTATCAAGGTGAAACATGTTTGGGAGCTGGTTTTATTCAGGAAGCATATTTAGATAAAAAAGTACGCCAATATAGTTAAAAGGAACTTGAGTTCCTTTTTTTTATGAAAGTTAAATGGTATAATTTGAGTAATCAATAAACTAGGGAGAGACGATGGAAATAGTTAAAGGCAAAATAAAAAATTATGTATTTCATAACGAAGAAAATAGTTACTCCATAGCACGTATAACTACTGATAGTGATGAAATCGTGACAATTGTTGGGTATTTTCCGATTATCAGTGAGGATATTGATTATGAGTTTTCAGGAACTTGGGTAACTCATCAAAATTATGGTAATCAATTAAAAGTGGAATCTTTTCATAAATGCGAAGTACAAAGTGCAGCTGGATTGATAAGTTATCTATCGAGTTCTTTTTTTCATGGTATTGGGACAAAAACAGCAGAGAAAATCATTGAAGTACTTGGTCCAAATGCAATAAAGAAGATTATGAAAGATAAACTGGTTTTGAGAGAAGTTGGGTTAAGTGCAATTCGTATTGAAAAATTTTATCAACAGTTAATTGAAAATCAAACTAATGAACATATTTTAGTAGCTCTATATGGATATAATATTTCTGGAAAATTAGCGATGAAACTATTAAGTAAATATCAAATGTTAACATTAGAAAAACTAGAGGATAATCCATATCGGTTAATTGATGACATCGAAGGTATTGGATTTATTAAGGCAGATGAAATTGCATTCAAATTAGGTATTCAAAAAGATGATATGAGAAGAATTAAAGCTTCCATCATTTATGCAATGCAAAATATAGCCTATCAGAATGGTGATCTATACTTAACAAACGAACAATTGAGAACCTATGCTTATCAAGTATTAGGTACAGAGACATTACTAGATACAGGGATTGAAGAATTAATTGAAGAAGGAAGAATTATTGAAGAAAATCATCGGTTTTACTTAGCAATATCTTATTATACTGAAATTCATTTAGCAAATAAAATCAATGAATTAGCAAGCATTGACGAAGTGAAATATGACCAAAATTATTTAACAACTTTACTTGATGCTGTTGAAATTCAAAAGGGTATGCAATATACATTAGTTCAGAAAGAAGCAATTTTGACAGCATTATCAAACCCTGTTTCTATTATCACAGGTGGTCCAGGAACCGGAAAAACTACAATCATTGATGGACTTCTAGAGGTTTACCGAATCTACAATCATCTTAATTATAAAAACCCAATGATTACTGAAAAAATAGCATTAATGGCACCAACAGGACGCGCTGCTAAAAGAATGAAGGAATTACTTGATATGGAAGCGAAAACCATTCATAGACAACTCGGTTATAGTTATGATGGGTTATTTACATATGACGAAAATCATTTGCTTTCACAAGATTTGATTATTATTGATGAAGCATCAATGATTGATGTTTTTCTTGCAAATAAGTTATTTTCAGCAATAAAAATAGGTGCGCAGGTTGTCATCGTAGGTGATGTTGATCAATTACCAAGTGTTGGTCCAGGGCAAATTTTAGCCGATATCATTGATTCTGATATGATACCTGTTGTTCGCTTAAATGAAATCCATAGACAAGCTAAGGATTCTCGTATTATTCAATTAGCACGATCAGTCAATGAACAAAATTTAACTGTAGATGATTTAATATCAGATCAAGATGTATATCTATACCGGGCACCTGCTGAAAGAATTAAATCAGTCATTATAAAACAAATTGAAGGAGCACTCCGCGAAGGATATTCTCTAAAAGATGATATTCAAGTTTTAGCACCTATGTATAAAGGAGAGTTGGGTATAGATAGTTTTAACCTATTATTACAAGATAAATTTAATGAAAATAAAACTGGCGGAATAATATATGGTGATAAAACATATTATGTTGGAGACAAAGTTATTCAACTCGTCAACGATCCCGAAAGACTAATAATGAATGGTGATATTGGAATCGTTAAGGCCATTCAGTATAATCAAAAAAACGATCAATACATGATCGTTTCCTTTGATGATAATGAAGTAATGTATGAAAAACAAGATTTAGATGAACTTAATCTTGCATATGCGATAAGTATTCATAAATCACAAGGTAGTGAATATAAAATTGTTATGATACCAATGATCAGAAACTATATGCATATGCTAAAAAAAGAACTCATTTATACTGCAATTACGAGAGCAAAGAGGTATTTAATTCTTTTAGGAGATATGAATTTACTTATTTATGCAGCAAATCATTTGTCAGAAAAAAGACAAACAACACTAGCATTAAGACTAAATCACCAAATTGAAGCCATGGATGAGATTGAAGAAGATGAAGCATTATCACCTTATGATTTTATGTAACAAAAAGGCTTAACTCAAAGTTAAACCTTTTTTTTCATTATTTTAATGTTGAACCGCTTGGAATAATTAATTTATCGAATTTTGATGTTTTAAATACACGGCAGTTTCTACCAATTTGAACATCGCTAGGGATGATAGAGTTTTTTTCTACAACAGTAATACCACTGATTAGCAAGTCTGGTTTTTCTTTATTTGGAGTAAAATCATTTCCATAACCAATAAATGCATTATGACCAATTGTAACTTTTTTATCAACGATACTACGTTGTATGGTTACATTTTCACCAATGATGACATTATTCAGAATAACACTATCTTTAATCACTGTGCCTTTACCTACACGCACACCTGGACTCAAAACGGAATTAATGACAGACCCTTCAACGACACAGCCATTAGATACTAAGCTATTTTGCAGTGAAGCAGCACTTCCTACTTTCACAGGTGGAAGATCTTCACTTTTTGTATAGACTTTCCAAGTTGGGTCATAAAGATCTAAATCTGTAAAATCTTTTGTCATTGCAATATTAGTTTCCAAATAAGAATCATAAGTACCTACATCCATCCAATAATCCTTAAATTGATATGCAAAAACTTGTTGACTTGTAGTTTTAATCAAATGAGGAATGATATGTTTTCCAAAATCGAGATCATCTTGCTTCACGTTTAATAAAACATCTTTTAGTAATTTAAAATCAAACAAATATATACCCATTGAAGCTAGATTTGATTTGGATACTTTTGGTTTTTCTTGAAATTCAATAATTTCATCATTTGAATTAATCGACATGATTCCAAAACGAGAAACTTCCTCTTGTGGTACTGGTTGAGTAGCGATTGTCAAAGTTGCATTTTTTTCTTCATGAAGTTCTATCATTTTACGATAATCCATTTTATAGATATGATCTCCTGAAAGAATCAAGACGTATTTTGGTGATCTTCTTTCTATGAATTCCAAATTCTTTAATACAGCATCTGCTGTACCTAAATACCAATAGTTATGAGGCTGAAGTAGTGTAACTCCTGAGTCGCGTCTATCTAAATCCCATGGTTTTCCACTACCTATGTGTTCATTTAAGGATAAGGGAAGATATTGAGTTAAAATACCAATATCATATAGCCCTGATTGAGCGCAGTTGCTCAACGTAAAATCAATGATTCTAAATTTTCCTGCAAAAGGCATTGCTGGTTTGCTACGTTTTTGAGATAGTATATCAAGGCGACTTCCTTTTCCACCTGCAAGAATTAAAGCTAATGTTTCCATAATGTTCACACTCCTATGATTATTTGGTATAATTTTTCGTATTCTGTAGCCATTTTTTCTAGACTGTTATTTTCTAACATTGCCTGTTTAACCATTCTTTGCCAAACTCTTTTTTTGTTTTTATAAAGATAGATTCCTTCGAAAAGCTTTTCTTTGAGTTCGTATGCATCATAATTTGTAAATGTAAAGCCTGTTCCTTCACCTGTATATTGATTATATGGTATAACGGTATCTTTTAATCCACCAGTTTCTCGAACAATAGGTAATGCACCATATTTCATGGCGATGAGTTGACCTAATCCACAAGGTTCAAATCTGCTTGGCATCATAAACATATCACATGATGCGTATATTTTGTGTGCAATTTCTTCATTGAATCCAATATAATTTGCTACTCGATTTGGATATTTATATGATAAATGACGGAAATAATCTTGATAAGCATCGTTGCCTGATCCCATTAAAATAAATCTTGCATCACTAAACTCAATGACTTCTTCTAGTATTTGTGTTATTAAATTGATTCCTTTTTGGGTTGCAAGTCTTCCAACGTAGGCTATGAGTGGTTCTTTAAGATTAACATCCAAATCAAAGTGATGCAAAATAGCTTCTTTGTTTTTTAATTTGCCATCTTTACTACTTGCCGTATCATAATTGAATGATAAATGATAATCATTTTTAGGATTAAAAACTTTTTCATCAATACCATTTAATATGCCAATAAAGTCATGAACCCTATTGTTAAGGGCACCATCCAATGTAAAACCATATTCACTGCTTAAGACCTCATTACGGTATGTAGGACTAACAGTATTGATTTTCGAAGCTCTCTCAATTCCTGCTTTCAAGAAATTTACACGATCAAAATGAATATAAGTATAATTAAATTCACTATTAAAGAATCTACTTACAAATGGATCAAATGATCCTTGATATTCTAAATTATGAATGGTTAATAATGTATGAATACTGTAATATTGATCGTTGATTTGTCGATAATGTTCATCTAATAAAAATGGAATCATTCCCGTTTGCCAATCATTCAAATGTAGAATGTGAGGATAAAAATCAAAAATACGTAATCCCTCAAGTATTGCATAACTGAAACAAGAAAATCTTTCAGCATCATCGTGATACCCATAAAGATTATCTCTTTCAAAATAGTGCATATTTTGAACAAATATATAAGGTATATTATCGTAGACAAGTTGATAATAATTAACGATGGTCTCAATTCCACCCATTTTAATTGTTGCTGATCCAATAGATTTCATTTCTTTATGATATTTAGATATCGCCTTATAATAAGGTGTGATTATTCTAATATCATGACCTAATTGATTTAATGATTTGGGTAAAAAAAGAGCCATATCAGCTAAACCACCAGTTTTACTAAATGGAAATGCTTCTGAGCTACAAAATAAAATTTTCATTTTTCACCTCTCCTTGCACAACATAGATTGTCATATCTAACTAATCTAATTATACATTATGAAACCGCTTTTAGCAATTATAAGTTCATTTGTAAAATAACAAAAATTTTACATAATCTTTTTGCTTTATTATTCTCTATGATATACTTGAAATAAGAAAAAGAGGGTGATAAATGTGAGAAAAGAAAAATCATGTGGAGCTGTCATCTTTAGGAAGTATCAAGACAAATATCAGTATGTACTTGTTCAACAAAGATTTGGATTACATTTTGGGTTTCCAAAAGGACATGTTGAAAAAAATGAGAGTGAAGTCATGACCGCATATCGAGAAGTAAAGGAAGAAACAGGTCTTGACATCAAAATCTTCAATCATATTAAAGGGCAAACCCGTTATTCACCCAGACCTGGAGTCGTTAAAGATGTTGTTTATTTTTTAGCTCAGGCACAATCAGTTGTTCTTAATAAACAAGTAGAAGAAATTGCAGATATCAAATGGGTAGATGAAACTGAAGTTGTTAATATGTTAAGTCATAAAACTGACAAAATGCTTTTTCAAACATTAAAGGACAAAATTAAATTTGGAAGTTAAAATAATGAACACATCACTTAAAACATATTTAGAGACCAATATTATTAAAATGTATGAATCATTTGATTTAGCACACCAGCCCAATCATGTTTATACAGTAATAGAAAATTCAATACTGATTGCAAAAGATTACGAGGTTAATTCTGATATGGTCTTTACAATCGCATGTTATCATGATATTGGAATGCAATTCGGAAGAAAAGATCATCACTTAACGGGTGGTCAATTTTTATTTAATGACCAATTTTTGGTTAAATATTTTGATGATGATCAAAGAATAATAATGAAAGAGGCTATTGAAGATCATAGAGCTTCTGGTAAAGAACCACCAAGAAGTATTTATGGAAAAATTATTGCTGAGGCAGATCGTGATATTAATCCAGATATTGTGATTGAAAGAACAGTCCAGTTTGGATTCAAACATTATCCCAATTTAAGTAAAGCAGAACATGTCGAAAGAGCAATGTCTCATATTAAAGAAAAATATGGTCCTAATGGATATTTAAAACTGTGGTTAAAAACCAAGAAAAATCAAGATGGATTAGACCAAATCCATCATTTATTAAAGCAACCAAAAAAATTAAAATCGATCATCGAAAATCATTATAAAGAATTTAATAAAAATCTTTAAAAAATCGTATCAATTTAACCATTATTTATGTTACAATGATGGTATAAGATACGATTATTTTTTTAAGGAGAAGAACATGATTATTGGAACAGTAAAAGAAGTAAAGAACAATGAGTTTCGTGTTGGCTTGACACCAAGTAGTGTTAAGGAATATATACACCACGGGCACAGTGTTCTGTTTGAAATGAATGCTGGTGTTAATTCAGGGTTCAGTAATGAGGATTACATCAACGCAGGTGCTAAAATGCTTAAAACTGCATCTGAAGTATGGAATGCATCAGAAATGATTGTCAAAGTTAAAGAACCTTTGGAATCAGAGTTTGGGTATTTAAGAGAAGGTTTACTGCTTTATACATATTTACATTTAGCAGCTAATGAACCTTTAACAAAAGCATTGATTGAATCAAAAACACAGTCAATAGCTTATGAAACAATTGAACTCGAAGATGGTTCATTACCATGTCTGAAACCAATGAGTGAAGTTGCTGGTAGACTTGGTGCAATAGAAGGCGCTAAATACTTAGAAAAACCCTTTGGTGGCAGCGGGGTTCTCATTTCGGGTGTGCCAGGTGTTGATCAAGCAAAAGTAGCAATCATAGGAGCTGGCGTTGTAGGAGAAAATGCGCTAAAGATGCTTGTCGGTATGGGTGCTAGAGTAACAGTTCTTGATATCAATTTAAAGAAATTGACTTATCTAGATGATCTATATGGAAACCGTATTCAAACAATGTATAGTAGTAGTGATAACATTGAACGTTGTGTTAAAGAATCGGATTTAGTCATTGGAGCTGTTTTATTACCAGGAGCTAAAGCTCCAAAATTGATTAAGAGATCATATTATAAAGATATGCGTCCAGGTAGCGTAATCGTGGATGTTGCAATTGACCAAGGTGGTTCAACTGAAGTCAGTAAAGCAACTTATCATGACAATCCTATATATGTAGTTGATGGCATCATACATTATACAGTTGCTAATATGCCTGGAGCTGTACCTAGAACTTCTACTATAGCTTTAAACAATGCAACACTCAAATATGGTTTATTAATTGCTGACGATGGACTTGATATTGCAATGAATCGTTCAGAACCACTTAAAAAGGGTGTAAATGTGTATCAAGGACATTGTACTTGTCCCGGTGTATGCGAAGCATTTGATATACCATTGATGGAAATTTAAATAATTTATGGGGGGGTTAAACAAATTAACCCCCCTTTTTTTATTAATAGGAAAAGAAATATATATAATGTTGGAAATTCAAAGTATTATATCGTATAATGATAGGAAAGGAGTTTATGATGAAGATTAGAGAAGAAATTGGAAGGCTGATATTAAAACTCGTTTTTTATCCAAGATACCACTTCGTTTTCACATATAAAGATTTTGATCCGAAACGTAAAGATCCTTATTTTTTAATAGCAAATCATGCGTCATTAAATGACCCTCTTTATGTAGAATTAAATCTAAAAGAATATCCTTATCCAATAACAGGTAATCTTTTATATACAAATCCTTGGTATAATTTTTTGCTAACAAAGATATCAAC
>JAFGTI010000077.1 GCA_016934175.1 Acholeplasmataceae bacterium
AAATTTAGTATCTATGATTGCTTTTTGCTGATCCCTAGTGGTTTCATATGAAAAGTCTCTTTCAAAAGCAATTTGCATTTCGTTGTCCTTAGCATATGAAAATCCAACACTTTGTTGTCGTTGAGCATAAAGCGCGACTAATCGATCACTTAGATCTTTGATTTTCATTCTTACACTAGCTTTAGTTTTTGTCCATTGCTTGCCACCAAGTTTTGAAAGTTTTGGGTGCATGCCATCGTGACTACTATATTTTAAAACCATGTCAATTTGATCCATTGGAACATAAAGCGCTTCTTCGTTTGCATAAATGATATGTAAGTAATCTCGTTTTTCCTGACTTAATTCCATTGTCTTTAAACCTACATATCTACCAATTCCATAATCATAATGGACAACGAAATCACCAGTAACAAGATCCTCTACTCGACGAATTTTAGTTGCTTGATTGAGAACACTTCGATATCTAATTGCTGGTCTCACTTTATATGAAAATAATTGTGCTTCATCTAAAAGGAGAATTTTGTCTTCCTTAGATAGGAAAGATCCGTAGCTTGATTGATTAAGTAAATAGATACCAGATGCATCATCAAGTTGAGTTTTATAAACCATTTTTTTGTCATTGAAGAATTTTTGTATTTCATCATAATAAAGTTTTGTAGATAGACAAAAGATAACTCGATATGTTCTAACGATATCTTTTATATCTAAAGCCAACAATTGAAGATTACCTTGATAATTATTCGTCGCTGACACACCCAAATCAATAGCATCTTCTGGACTATTTAACCCGAAATTATCGATTTCAATATGGTTTAGACTAAGTTGTCTTTCTAAAGAAATTCGGAAAGGAATACTTAAAAAATTAGATCCATTCATTGTGACGGCATAAGTGTTCAAATCATCTAAAATAGATTGCTCATTAATTTTCATTTTATGAACATCAATCATATAAATTTTTTTATCTTGACTATAATCAATGACCGTTGTTTCATCATGATTAAAAAACGGAATATAAATTCCTAACCCATCTAATTTAACTCTCATCTCAATAGATTCTAAATCCTGATTTAATTTTTCTTGTTCTCTTTCTGATAAATTTCTATCTTTAAAGAATCTTTTGATTTCAGAAATCGCATCGCTTTTCATCTGATCAGTATAGAAAAGTTCATTCATAGGAGCGACTTCAATTGACTCTATTTCAGCAAAAGATCTTTGTGTTTCTACATCAAAAATCTTGATTTGATCTAAAATATCATCAAAAAAATCTAACCGATATGGTTGATCATGATTAAGTGTGAATAAGTCTAGAATGTGCCCTCTTAGACTAAATTCACCAGGTTTTTCAACGGTGTAAGTTTTAGAATAACCACTATAGACTAAGTATTGCACCAAATAATGCAAGTCATAAGATTCATTACGTTGGAGGGTCTTAACGCTATTGATATAATCCTCTTGTGCTAATTGCCTTTGACATAATCCTTGTAATGTTGTAACGACAATAAATGGTTTACCACTCATTAATTGCTTGAGTGTATAAAGTCTTTCACTTTTAAACTCTGGACTTCCTAATGCCATAATGTTAGTTAATGTTTGATCTGCTGGATAAAATAAAACATCATCGGCATCAACAATTTGACTCATTTGATCATAATATTTTTGTGCCTCGTATAGATTTGGCAAAACTATAAAAATAGTTTGTTTGTTTTCAATATAATCGAGCGCAGCCAGATATGCATTATATGTATCGGTAGACGACTTAAAGAACACCTTTTTAGATGTTTTCTTTATCATTTTTATCATATTGGTATTCATCTTTAGAAAATCAATCATGATTCGCCTCTGAGATAGTAAAACCCAAACTAGGTTTGGGTATTATATTTTGTCATAATATCTGTAAATGGCATATTTTGAACAAACATTTCTATAATTTCAGTTGAAAACTTGATTGCTTTGTGTAAAGTAATCAATTGATCTTGCGAAAATTGTCCTAATACATATTGGTCCAGTGGAATGACGGTATTATTATCAATTCCGATACGTATGCGTTTGAATTCTTCAGAATGTAAAACACCAATGATATTCCTTAATCCATTGTGTCCGCCGTGTCCGCCTGATTCTCTTAAACGCAGTTTACCCGTTTCTAAGTTTACATCATCAACAATAACCAAAATGTCATTTATCTCAATATTATAGTATTTAATTAATCGATTAATTGCTTCACCTGAAAGATTCATAAATGTAGATGGTTTAGCTAAAATTATTTTTTCTCCATTCAATTGGGTTATTAAAATTTCTGCATTGAATTTTGAATCAAATTTTGCTTGTCCACCTAAAAGTTTTAAAATTTCATCAATGACCATAAACCCAATATTATGTCTTGTTTTTTGATATTTTAAACCAGGATTTCCTAATCCTACGACAAGCTTCATTGATTGCTCTTCTCTGGATGTTCAATCTTGTCAAATATTTGACTAATAGGTTCATCTTTTACAATATGCAAAATACTTTGACCTAATAATGGTCCTATCGATAATTGGGTAATTTTTTTGATTTTATATGCATCAGGAATACTGATAGTATCCGTAACAACAATTTCAGTTAAAACTGACTCTTCTATTCTTGCTAGAGCATCTCCAGAAAAAACCGGATGGGTTGCAGCAGCATAAACACCAATAGCACCAGCTTTAATAAGCGCTTCAGCACCGGCAATAAGTGTACCTGCAGTATCTATAATATCATCTACCATAATTGCAGTTCTGCCAGAAACATCACCAATGATATTCTGTACTTCAGCTTGATTTGGAGCAGGACGACGTTTATCAATAATCGCTAAAGGGGCATCTAAAATACGTGCGAATACTCTTGCACGTGTTACGCCTCCGTGATCAGGTGAAACAACGACAATATTTTCTAATTTCTTCGAATAAAGGAAATAATCTGCTAAAAGAGGGGCTGCTGGAAAATTGTCAATTGGAACATTAAAGAATCCTTGAATTTGCGCTGCATGTAAATCAATACAAATCAAACGATCAACACCAGCCACTTGTAACATATCAGCTATTAATTTTGCTGTGATAGGCTGTCTTGATTTTGCTTTTCTATCTTGTCTTGAATATCCATAATATGGCATTATCACTGTACATGTTCTTGCAGAGGCTCTTTTTATTGCATCAGCCATAATCAATAATTCCATTAAATGCTCATTAGCAGGTGCGGAAGTTGATTGAATGACAAATACGTCGTGTCCTCTAACACTTTCCTCAATATTAACAGATATTTCGCCATCTGAAAATCTAACAACATCAACGTTGCTAATCTCGATTCCAGATGTTCTAGATATCTCTTCAGCCAACGCTCTATTTGAGCTTAATGCAAATAACTTAACCTTTTTTCCTTCAATAATTGACATATTTCACAACTCCTTTGTTCCTCTCTTAATTATACCTTAAAATGCTCTTTTTTAAAAATGCTTTTCTCCAAAAAAAAATCTTTTTGCAGGTTGTGCAAAAAAGATTTTTGTTTACTTCGTTTCTTTTGTATTTTAGTTATTGTTCGTCAGCAGAAACTGGGTTAGCTAATGCTTCATTATATGCTACAACAATAGCGTCTTCTATGATTTTTCTCATTTCTCCATGAATTGGATGTGCTATGTCTCTAAATGTTCCATTGGGAGTTTTTTTGCTTGGCATAGCAACAAAAATACCGTTCTCACCTTCAATGATACGAATATCATGAACTACAAAACTCTCATCAAATGTAATGGTCGCTACCCCTCTAAGTCTGCTTTCGCTACTAACAAGTTTAACTCTAACATCGGTAATCTTCATTTTGCCCTCCGAGACGTCCTTTTTATAAGTTGATTATAGCATATTCATTCTTATTATAAAAGTTTTTTTAGATTTTTGGCTTTGTTTTGAGGTACTGAAGCCCATATTTAGTTATTTTATCTTCTAAAATCATTTCTTTTTGCTTAAAAGATAAAAGATAGAAAGTTGAACCACTTCCACTCATTAAAAAGTTCAATTTCGTTCTTTTTAACCCTAAAAAAGTCTTTTTTAATTGCGGATAGCATTTGAGTGTTGTCTGTGTTAAATTATTATAAGTTTTCTTAAAAAACAATTCATACTTTTCGTTTAGATAATTTCTGAATAATCGATTAAATT
>JAFGTI010000078.1 GCA_016934175.1 Acholeplasmataceae bacterium
AATTATACGCCCAATGTACATGTCAAAAGAGAATTGGATTATGCAATGAATATCAATATTGGTTTTGGTGGTCAGAATGCGGCAATCATATTTAAAAAGGTGGAAGAATAGATGATAAGAGAGCAAATAAAAAAAGTTATTCCACATCGTGATCCTTTCTTATTCTTAGATGAAGTTATCGAGCTAGAAGTGATGAAAAGAGCAGTTGGAATCAAGTATATAACGCAAGATGAATATTATTTTAAAGGACATTTCCCAGGTAAACCGGTTATGCCTGGTGTGATTATCATAGAATCATTGGCTCAAGTAGGTGCTGTCATTTTGATGTCAGAACCAAAATATCAAGATAAAATTGTATATTTTACGGGTATAAAAAACGCTAAATTTAGAAAAAGCGTTGTTCCAGGAGATAAGTTAATGTTAGAATGTATCCTAACTAAATTTAGAGAACCTTTTGGTTTTGGTGTAGCAAAAGCTTATGTCGATGGAAATCTTGTTTGTGAAGCAGAAATTTCATTTGCTGTTGGAGAAAAATGATTTCACATACTTTATTAGAATTTGAGGAATTAAGCTCAACAAGTAATTTCCTTAAGGAAAATCAAACATATTTTCCAAATATGACATTTATAAGAACAAATCACCAAACACAAGGTAGAGGACAGTATGATCGTGAGTGGGAGTCTCAAGCTGGAGAAAACTTACTTTTTTCGATTTTACTTAAAGACATCAATGTTTCGAAAGCATATGATATCAAAAAATGGATTACTACTACCCTTATGCTTTATTTTCAGAAAAAAGATATTAATGTTTCCTTCAAGGAGCCTAATGATATTTATTTTCATGATAAAAAATTATGTGGTATTTTAATTGAAACCCAATCATCCTCTCATATTTTTGATTATGTTGTTATCGGTATTGGTATCAATGTCAATCAAGTGGCTTTTGCTAATGAAAAAGCAACCTCGATAAGACAAATTTTAAGTCAAAAAATTAATATTAGTCATTTGTTTAATGAATTACTTACTATGCTTACTGAATCGTATCAACACTATATATTATGAAAATAAAACAAGTAACAAGAGTTTCGATATATGCTGCATTTATTGCTGTATCCGTTTACTTAGTTCCACCTATCCATATACCATCAATTCAGGTGGCTTTTACCTTGCAAACTCTATTGATTGTACTTGCTGGGTTTCTTTTTGTTCCAAAAGAAGCTTTTTTAACAGTTTTCATCTATATTGCAATAGGTGCGTTAGGATTGCCTGTGTTTAGTGGCGCTAGAGGTGGATTATCAGTGTTACTTGGACCCACTGGTGGTTTTTTATTTCTATTTCCATTGGTTAGTTTTTCGATTTCAGTATTGAAATCAAAAACAAAAAATAAATTATATGATTTAGGTATGGGCTTGCTCATTAGTATTGTTCTATTATATTTTTTAGCTGCCATTTGGTTATCTATTTCATTATCCATCGCTTATTTTAGTGCACTCATCAGTTTATTACCTTTTGTTCCTTTTGATATCGTTAAACTTTTTTTAGCTTATTTTATTTATCTAAAATTTCCTACAGAAATCTTAAAATCATGATAAAATAAAAAAGAATTATGGGGTTAAATTATAAATTAAGGATGATAATTATGACAAAAAGAACTCAAACATTTATTATTTTGTTTCTTATTTATTTTCTTGCAATTATTGTAGGTGGTCTTAGTTTTGTTTATTATGATCAAATTAACTTAATTTTTCGTGTTCTTGTTGCAGATTTGATGATGACATTAGTGATATGGATTTTTAGTATAATCTTAAAAAATGCAAGTATTTATGATCCTTACTGGAGCGTTATACCTCCAGTCATTATATTTGCTGTGATTATTTTTCTTGATAAATCTATTATTTTAAGTATTGCTCTATTATTCATGGGATTATTGATTTGGGGAGTTAGACTTACATATAATTGGGCAAGTCGTTGGCAAGATTTTTCTGAAATTGACTGGAGATATGAAAAGATGAAACAGAGATCTCCTCATTTTTATTTTCTGACTAACCTATTCGGAATTCAATTATTTCCGACACTTATTGTTTTTGCTCAGCTAATAGGGGCTATCATTTTTATTCAAATTGGACCCAAAACAAACATTTTGATTTGGATTGGTTTTCTCATGATGGTTAGTGCTGCAGTTATTCAATTTATTGCTGATGAACAAATGAAAAAATTTAAAGAAAGAACTTTAAATAAGAATCTGTGTATTGAAGAGGGTTTATGGAAGTATTCAAGACACCCTAATTATTTTGGTGAGATTACATTGTGGTGGGGAGTTTATATGATGTATTTTGGTAGTGTGCTAAGAATTGATTTGATTATTCTCGCACCACTAGCAATGACAGCCTTATTTCTTTTTATTAGCATTCCTTGGATGGAAAAAAAGATATTAGAAACAAGACCTGAATATGAAGCATACCAGATGCGTGTATCAAAATTAATTCCATTTATTAGACATAAGGATAAATCCGCAATGACTTACGAAAATTCTTGACAGAATTTATATAAGTTGTATAATGGATTTTAGGGAATGAATGTCTCCCTAAGTAAAATACTTAAACCGCGAAAGCTAATGACTTCTACAACATTTTTTGTTGTGAAGTTTTTTTTAACAATCAATCATATTTATCATATCAATTCGAAAGATTTGTTAAAGGGTTTAAAGAAAGGGGATATAGTAAAGCTTTTACTGGTTTACTATAATTGAATATATGGTATTAAGTGTAGGTCTCATTATCATTTCAAGTTTAATGATTTCTCAAATATTTTATAAACTCAATTTACCAAGAATTATTGGAATGCTTATTACTGGAATCATCTTAGGGCCATTCGTCCTTAATTTAATCAGTCCAGATATTTTAAATATCTCAGTAGATTTAAGACAAATATCTTTAATTGTAATCTTAATTAGAGCTGGTTTATCCTTAGACCTTGAGGATTTAAAAAAGGTAGGTAAAACAGCATTATTGTTATCTTTTATTCCAGCAACCATTGAAATAGTTGCTATTACTTTATTTGCTCCCTTGTTTTTTAATATATCTTATCTTGAGTCAGCAATCCTTGGTTCTGTTATTGCTGCTGTATCTCCAGCTGTGGTTGTTCCTAGAATGATTCATTTATTGAAAACAAATCATGGTAAAGAAAAGAAGATACCACAAATGATATTGGCTGGAGCATCAATTGATGATGTTTATGTCATTATCATTTTCACTTCATTGATTCAAATGTATCTAGGCAACGGATTTTCGGTATTATCTTTTGTTTTGGTGCCATTATCAATTTTTTTAGGTGTTATTTTAGGAATTAGTTCAGGGAAAGGATTAGTCTATTTATTTAAAAAGTTTCATATGCGTGATACGATTAAAGTTTTAATTATTTTTAGTGCTGGATTTTTATTTATTGGATTGGAAAAAGCTTTAGCTGATATGCTGCCTATTTCTGGGTTATTAGCTGTGATGACATTGGGTGGTACTATCCTAAAACAACATGAGATTTTGGCAAAACGATTAGTATCAAAATTTGAGAAAATATGGGTGATTGCTGAAATTATGCTTTTTGTTTTAGTTGGTGCAGCAGTAGATATTTCAGTCATGGCACATGTTGGGTTTATTGCATGCTTATTGATTGCGATTTCGATGACATTTAGAATGATAGGTGTTTTCTTATCACTCATAAAAACACCACTGAATAAGAAAGAAAAATTTTTTGTAGGTTTCTCATATATGCCAAAAGCAACAGTTCAAGCAGCTATCGGAGCAATTCCACTTGCTTTAGGTATACCCAGTGGAAATCTTATTCTTACGATTGCAGTTCTAGCGATTCTCACCACTGCGCCTATTGGTGCGATTCTTATGGATAAAACATATTCAAAATTATTAACACAAACAATTTAGGTACAAAAATCTTCGTAAAAAGGGTACAATATAGATGATGTACTCTTTTTTAATATCTATTTCTCAAAAAAAGTGATAAAATATATGAGGTAATTTAAATCACAATATGTTTTTGATTCTTATTCTTTAAAAAGAATAAAGCTAAAGGAGTTACAATTATGAAGAGAAATAAGTTTATTGTTATTGGTTCAGGACGTCTAGGATCCAATATTGCAACTCAAATGTCAGAGCTTGGAGAAGATGTCATTATCATCGATGCCACAGATGATTCTTTTAGAAAATTACAAGAATCTTTTTCTGGGTACCAAGTCGTTGGCGATGCTACAGATTTATCTGTTTTAGAAAATTCTTACATTAAGCATGCAAAGACAGTCGTTATTACAACAGACAGTGATAATGTTAATATCTTTTTAGCGCATGTTTGTTATTACATCTATAACGTACCAACCATATTTGTTAGACTCGCTGATACTGATAAAAGTAGTTTACTAGAAGGTACTTATATAAAAGCTATCTATCCATTTACTTTGTCACTTCAAGAATTTATGACACTTTACAAGCAGGAGGAACACAAATGAAAATCGTCATCACAGGCGGAAAGCATGAAGCTGATTTTATTGTAAAAATGCTAAAAGAAGAACGTCATCAATTAATCATTATTAATCAGGATCGAGAATTTGCAGAATATATCTCTACTAACAATGATATATCTGTCTTTCCAGGCGATCCTACTAAGGCTTATGTCTTATCGGATGCTGAAGCAGATAATGCAGATGTATTACTTGCCTTATCCGATAGTGATACAGATAACTATATTATTTGTTTAACTGCAAAAAAACAATTCAATATTAAAAGAACAGTTTCGAAAGTTAAGAATCCTAAAAATGTAGAATTATTTAAAAAATTAGGTGTTGATAGTGTTATATCATCAACCTATTTATTAGCCCAAACAATTTTGAATGAATCATCTGTTGAAAATATAATTAAGACACTTTCTATTGAAGATGAAAAGATTGTAATGGTTGAAATGGGTGTAGAAGATTCTTTTGCTCTAGTTGACAAACGGATTATGGATATCAATTTTCCTAAAAATATTAATATAAGTTGTATATTTAGAGATCCTCATGTCATTATCCCTAAAGGTGATACGATCATTAAATCTGGAGACAAGCTGATTGTTATATCAACACCTTCAGAACAAGAAGAAACAATTGAATTTATTAAAAAGAAAAGATGAATAAAATGAACAAAAAGATTACTTCAGGATATCCATTAATTATTAACTATTTAGGAATCTTTGCTTTCTTAATCGGATTTATTAATTTGCTCCCACTAATCTTACTAGCATTTCGACCAGAAGAAATTGAGTTCGCACATTATTTTTTGATTCCTGGTTTAACAAGTATTTTCGTAGGTTCTTTCATTATCTTTATATTTAGAAAAAGAGAAAAAGGTAAACTTGAAAGACATCAAGATGCAGTTTTAGTCATGTCGATATGGCTCATGGCCATATTGATTTCATCCGTTCCATTTATGCTTACGGGAACTTATAATTTCACACAAAGTATCTTTGAATCGACGAGTGGCTATTCAACTACTGGACTGAGTGTGGTTAATGTTGAACAAACACCTGGAATGTTCTTGTTATTTAGAAGTTTGTTACAATTTTTTGGTGGTGTTGGACTAGTTTTAGTTTTGACTTCAGCGATCTCTGATAAATTTGGTATGAGACTCTATAGTGCTGAAGGACATAGTGATAAATTAATGCCTAATCTAATTCGTTCAGGACGAACCATTATATCAATTTATGTTGGCTATATTGCCCTTGGCACTTTATTTTATGTTTTGTTTGGTATGCCAGTATTCGATGCTATAAATCATTCTATATGTGCCCTTTCAACAGGTGGATTTTCCACACAATCAGGCAGTATTGGTTCATATAACAATTTACCTATTGAAATCATTACGATGGTTTTGATGATTTTAGGTGCAACTAATTTCTTTGTTCATTTAATGTTGATTAGAGGGAAATTAAAAAATGTCTTCAAGCATGTTGAAAATAAATTACTGGTCATAATATTACTTATCTTCATTCCACTCATGACAATCAATATACTCTCATATTATGATGGACAATTTTTTTATTCACTAAGAGTGACCAGTTTTCAACTCATTTCAGCTATTACAAGTACCGGATATCAATCAGTTCCATCATTTCTTCCATTACCGACATTTTTTATGTTTGGCATCATCGTATCGATGGCTATTGGAGGGAGTATGGGATCAACAGCTGGTGGTATGAAACAGTATCGTGTTGCACTAGCTTTTAAGAGTTTGTATTGGAATATTAAAGATCAACTAGGACATAAAAAAACAATTAGAACACATTTTATTAATAAATTGGGAACAAGAACAATTGTTGATAAGGATGATATCATTCAAAACCATTCATTCTTGACGATTTATTTCTTGGTCTTGATTCTAGGTGCTGTTATTATTTCGACTTTTGGATACAGTATAAAAGATTCATTATTTGAATTCGCATCAGCGCTTGGAACTGTTGGCTTATCTATTGGAATCACCGGATATACTGCAAATCCAATTGTTTTATGGACTTTATCAATTGGGATGTTCTTAGGCAGACTTGAATTTTATGTGATTTTTGTAGCAATTGCCAAGATTTCACTTGATCTTAAAAAAAGAAAACCTAGAGTAATTAAAAAACTGGAAGCGTAATCTTCTAGTTTTTTTATCATATCATCATGGGAAAATATGTTAAAATAAGGATGGAAATGCAAGTTATCTATCGGTAAGTGTATGTCATTCTTTTATGCTTTTTTTAACGCAATTAATCACATATAATGAGATTGGAGGAACACCTCTATGCTTAAAATCATTTGGAACAAAGACGACGGCGAGAAAATGAGATTGAAACTTTTAGACGAGTTCAATCTTATCTTGACTGATGATCCAAATGAAGTGCCCAAGGATAAAGTGGGAATTATTCTTGAAGATACTGATTTAAATAAAATTCGTCCGATTCTAGAGATGATTGCTATTGAACAATCACAGTTGATATTTCAATCACCTGATGGTTATTTACAGTTTAGTGTGCATGAAATGGTTTATTTGGAATCTTACGGAAAAGACATCTATGTCCATACTACTGAGATGAGTACACAAATTATTCGACAACCACTTTATCAACTTGAAGAGATTTTAAAACCCTATCATTTTGTACGTATTGGGAAATCTTTTTTAGTGAATATAGCAAAAATTCGCTACATTAGATCATCATTAAACAAAAAACTTGATTTGGAGTTAGTCTCTGGAACACATCTTGAGGTATCACGTTCTTTTGTTAAATCATTTAAGGATGCCCTTGGCATTCAGAAAAAGGAGACAAAAAGATGACTTTATTTGGATGGATTCTCATTTCATTAATCAGTGTATGTATAATCTTTTTTGGTGTACAACTTATATCTGATGTTTTATGGAATCATAAATTAAGAAATTTTCAAAAAACACAATCAATCACACCATTTAAAGTACCAAGAATCTATTGGTTGAGAAGATCATATGGATTTGTAATGAGTACTTTGTTTTTAATTGCTACGATTGCCTCAGGGACCTTTTCTGTTCCGAATATGATGGGCAATCGTGTTTTATTGAATGCTGTACCTGTAGGATCCAAAGAAACGATCCTTCAACTGATGGAAGAAAGTAATACGGGTAGTTGGTGGGGTGACTTATTTACAGCTGAAATGCCAGGTGTTCTTGAAGATTCACTAGATAGTAATTCATCAGAAGAAAGAGATTATATCGGAACAAACAATCAAGTTGAAGGTGTTGAAGAAGCAGATATCGTAAAAACAGATGAACAAGGTATTATTTATTATGCTACAAGATATTACAATCATATTCGTATCATTGACACAAACCTTGATGGAACATTTGAACCATTAGCAGATATTGATTTAGGCAATTTATACACCGACTCACTTTATTTAACTGATACCCAATTGATTGTTATTGGCTATGTATATCAGGTGATACCCTATTTTTATCAAGAAGGTGTTGATTATTATGGATGGGAATACAATGCCTTTACAGGGGCAGTTTACGTTTATGATAGAGAGACCCTTGAACTTGAGTACAAACTTGAAACTGACTCAAACTTTTATCAACATCGCTTAATTGATGATGCACTATATCTTATTTCAAGCAAATCACTTTACACAGAAGATTTGCGTCCAGAATACATTGAAACTGTAGATGGTGATAGTACAACATCACATCTTAGTTATGATTCTATCTATTATTTTACAGATGTTCCTGTTTATAGTATGACAGTTGTTACAGGAATTAAACTTGATACTTACGATATGACATCGCAAGCATTTTTGGGAAATGTATCCGAAATATATGCATCACAAGATGCAATTTATACAGTAAATAATTATTCTACGTATCAGTTTGATATGTATGAAAGCAAGGTTCAAATTATAAAATATGCACTTAATTCAACGAATGCAACAGTATCTTATGTAGGTCAGAAATCTATTCCAGGATATGTTGCAGATCAGTATTGGATGGATGAATATGATGACACGTTTAGAGTTGTAACAAGTTCATGGAATCCAATTCATAATGAGCTTTATATTTTAGCTGAAGATTATGATACAGACGAATTAAAAATTATTGGATCCATTAAAGAAGGATTAGGCATGCCAAACGAAACTGTCAAGTCAGTACGCTTTGATAAGGAAGATGCCTATGTCGTTACTTTTGAACAACATGACCCACTTTATACAATCGATTTATCAAATCCAAGAGACCCCAAAATTGTTTCACATATTGAAGAACCTGGATATAGCACCTATCTTCATGTTTGGGATGATGAAAATCATTTAATAGGATTTGGGCTTGATGCAGATGAAAATGGTTTTGAAACAGGTATCAAAATTAGCGCATATGATGGTGATTCCGTATTGGATACTTTTAAATTGAATTATCAAGATGAATTAGGAATATATTCATATAGCTATTCAGAAGCATTATATAATCCAAAAGCACTCATGATTTCTCCTGATAAAGGAATTATCGCGTTTCCTGTGATGAGTTGGAGATATTATCTTTCACCTCTTGATGATTGGAATTATAGTTATGTGAGTGAATATTTAATATTTTATATTGATTTTAATGCTAATGATCCAAAAGATATCATTTCTGATCCAATTACAATTAGTCATGATCCATCTCATTATTATGTTGGTATTGATCGAGGTGTTTATCTTGATGGCATTATATATACATTATCTTATACACAACTTGTTAGCTATGATCTAGAAACCATGAGTATTGTAGATAGTCTAATCTTTGAAACCTATTTTGAAAATCATATAGATAAAGTCTATGCAGATTAAATAAAGAAGTGTGAAAAGCCGAATAATCGGCTTTTTTTGTGCTACAATTTAGAAAAAAGGTGATTAATTATGAAGTATCAAGTACACATAGAAATTAATAAACCCCAACATCAAGTTTCTAAACTTTTTGTTGATGTGAATCAGATGACTAAATGGGAAACAAATTTGACTCGAGTTGAACAAAATCATGGAATCCTATATGAGACAAATAGTGATGGCTTTCTTGTTTTTAATATCGATCAAAAAGAAATGAAAATGAGCGTATTTGTAGAAAGAAACATGCTACCAGAACAAATTATTTTGGTTTATCAAGTAGGGACTACTTGGAATAGATGCATCAACTATTTTAATGAAAAAAATGGACATACGATATGGACGATGGATGTAGAATTTAGATTTGGAAATGAAACAATATTGTCTACCGAAAAATTTGTAGAACAGACAAAAAAAGGAATGTTGCAATTTAAGGATTATATTGAGTCTATCTAAAAAAAATAAGCGAATCTACACGGAGTCATCACATGGGACTTCAATCAAGATAATTCAATCAAAAATCAACGATTTATAAGAATGAATATAGAATCAGTTGATTCTTATTAAATGATAGCATTTTCATACTTAAACACTAAAAATTACTATTTTTATTATCTGCGATTAAATAACTTGGTGCTATAATAAGATGGGTGATAATTTATGTGGAGTTCAATTTATAGTTTTTTAAATAGTGTGCCTTTATGGGAACTTTTACTCATCTTTTTTGCAAAAATCATTGAAGTATCTATTGGGACAATGCGCATTATTTTAATTAGCAAAGGTTACCGTAAACCAGGTAGTATTTTGGGTTTCTTTGAGGTTCTTCTGTGGGTTTTTGTTGCTTCAACGGTGATTTCTGGAATGTTAGACGCACCATTAAAGGGAATTATCTATGCTTTAGGTTTTGCTATCGGCGTTTATATTGGCTCCATGATCGAAAACAGAGTTGCTGTTGGAAAAGTAATGATTCATGTCATTGCGAGTAATGATGTTGCAAGTCAAATCATTAAAGTACTAAGAGATTCTGGTCATGGTGTAACAAGTTTAGATGCACATGGAAAAGACAGTGATCGTACAGTTTTAATGGTTTTTGCTAATAGAAAGAATAAGGAAATCATCATGAAATTAATCGAAAGAACTAATGATAAAGCTTTAATTGTTGCGAATGAAGTATCACTTGTTCATGGAGGCTTTGTAAGCCCTTGGAGAAGAATTGCAAAATAGGGTATTTTATTGATTTTCTTTTAAATGTATGTATAATAGAAATTGGTTGGAGTTATAGCTCAGCGGGAGAGCACTTGCTTGACGTGCAAGGGGTCCTGGGTTCAATCCCCAGTAACTCCACCATCTATAAGAGTATAGGCATATATCTTTTGATATGTGCTTTTATATTTATTATTACATAATGGAATATGTTAAAATAAATTATGGGAGGCATTTATGTATACATCACTTGATTATAAAAATATTCATAAGGAATTTAAGAAAAGCGTTAAAGATAGAAGCGGAAAATTATTTAAGATTTGGCTTACTATTTTTCTTATAATTGTTACTGGTCTTGTTGTTTTGTTTATATTTATCCCCAAAATATTACAAATGGATCCATGGGATGTCATTGTTCCAATCTATGGATTTGTTCCTGCCTTTGTTACATTATTGTTAACAATAGTCAGTTATAATTATGTTAGCGAGAAACCATCATATACATATCTTTATCCTGAAATTTATAAAAAAATCAATTTGGAAGAATCGTTATTTATTAAGTATGAATCATATTTAAAAGGTAAACCAGATTTTAATAATATAGGTGGATTATATACAAGACATGCTAGTGTTAGAGTTAAGAGGAAAATTTCTGGACAAACACTTAATGGAAACGAGTTTTCTGTATATGATGCCACGATAATCACCAGTAATGGAAAAAGTTCATCAACACACTTTAATGGAATTTATTTTCAAGTGAAAACAGACACATCATCATTTTTTCAAATTAGAACACATGGATCTCCTAAATTCAAGGATATGAAGTTTATTAAACAAGATGAATTTCAGGATTTAAAGGTTTATCTAAAAGAAGATATGCATATGAGTAACAAAATTAATGCGTATATTGATTTTGTTAGGAAACATAAAAGTGACTTTAATGTTAGAACTTTTGATTTAAGTGTGATTCCTGGTGAAACACACTTGGGAATATGGTATAAAAAGCATTCAGCAAGAAGACAGAAAAGTATTTCAGTCGATAAGTTGAATGAACTTTATCATTATTTTATGAGTGAATTACAAATGGCGGATCAATTAGTAGAACTCAATAATCCTTATTATAACTAAAAAGGCACTTTGCCTTTTTTAAATATAATAATTCACACTTGAAATACATGATGGACTCAATATGCAATATGATATAATAGTGTGGTAGAAGAGTTTAGGTGGTGAATTGATGAGTAACTCAAATGTTTTAATTATAGGTGGGGGAGCATCAGGAATGCTTGCAGCTATTGTTGCTAGACGAAATGGTGCTCAGGTTACATTATTAGAGAAAAATCCACGTATTGGAAAAAAAATATTAGCTACCGGTAATGGAAGATGTAATTACACAAATATCAATACAAATCAAAATGCTTATAATCAACCCGATTTTGTTTTCGATGCGCTTAGTCAATTTACGGCATCTGATACTATTGATTTTTTTGAAGAACTAGGAATTGCTCCTAAAATTGAAGATTTTGGGAAAGCATATCCCTTATCAGAACAAGCTTCAAGTATCATCGATGTTTTCTTATATGAATTAGAACATCTTAAAATTAAAATACTTACAGAAAGATCGGTTAATTTAATAGAGAAAAAAGGTGACCAGTTTACTGTTCTATGTACAAATGGGGAGACATATCATGCGGATAAAATAATTATTGCAACAGGTGGTAAAGCTATGCCTAGTACAGGTAGTGATGGTTTAGGATATCCTATAGCAAGAAAGCTTGGTCATCATGTGACACCTATTTTTCCAGCACTTGTTAAATTGAAATTAGAGAGTCCTTATTTAAAACAACTGAATGGGGTTAAAATATCTAGTACTGTTCAACTCAAGAACAATCATCAAGTGATTCAAGAGGAAACTGGAGATATCTTATTTACCGCTTATGGTATTAGCGGACCAACGATTTTAGATATTAGTCGAAAAGCTAATGAATATCTCAATCAAAAAATAAATCCTACGATTAATGTGATACTGTTAAATAAACTATCTATTGAAGATATTATAAAAAGATTCAAAAAATCATTAAATAAACCTGTTGATTTTAGTTTGATTGGTCTTGTTAATAAAAGACTGATTTCAGCTTTAATAAAGGAAGCAGGTATCCAAAAACAAAACATGCTAGTCTCAGAACTTAATGAAGAGCAATTAGATAAATTAATTAATTTGCTATTTAATTGGGAATTCAAGGTGATAGGTAGTAAAGGATTTGAAGATGCTCAAATAACTGCAGGTGGAATTGACGTTTCTGAGGTAAATCCTCACACAATGGAGTCAAAGATTGTAAAAAATCTTTATTTTATTGGAGAAGTACTTGACGTTGATGGTCTATGTGGCGGACATAATTTGCAATGGGCATGGTCAAGCGCTTATGTTGCTGGCAAGAATGCTAGCCAAAGAGGTAGAGATGATTAGAATAACAGATTTAAAACTTGAACTTAAATATGCCGAAAATAAGGAAATAGAACTTAGTCAGCTCAAAAGAGTCATTTCCTATACATATCATTTAAGCATCAGTGATATCTTAGAGATGAAATTATTTAAAAAAGCTGTTGATGCTAGAAAGAAAAATCACATATTCTTCGTATATTCAGTTGATCTAAAACTGAAGGATGAACGTTCATTTATTCAAAAGAAACATAAAGGTGTATCATTTGCTCCAACATTAGAATATTTTGATATTTCTAATGGTAGTCAGAAATTAAAAAATCCTCCTGTTATTGTTGGATTTGGACCATCAGGTCTTTTTGCTGCCCTTCTTTTATCAAGAAGAGGCTATAAGCCAATCATTTTAGAACGTGGACTAGATGTTGATCAGCGGACAAAGAATGTTGAATTATTTTGGAAAACTGGAAACTATAATGAAAAAAGCACCATTCTTTTTGGGGAGGGTGGAGCAGGAACTTTTTCTGATGGTAAGCTAACTACTTTAATTAATGATCTACGTTGCCGATTAGTCTTAGAATCATTTGTTAAACATGGTGCAGATGATGAAATATTATATATCAATAAACCACATATAGGAACAGATATTCTTAAGATCATTATGAAAAACATGAGAAACGAAATTATTCAAAATGGCGGTCAAATTTTATTCGATTCCAAGGTCACAAATATTCTGATTGAGCATAATCAAATCGTAGGTGTTCTAGTTAATGATAAAAAAATGATTCCTACTGATATCTGTTTATTAGGTATTGGACACAGCGCACGAGATACTTTTGAACTTCTTTATCAAAAGAAAGTAGAGATTATGCAAAAAGCTTTTTCAATCGGTGTCCGCATAGAACATCCTCAGACATTTATTAATCAAGCACAATACGGAGAATATGCAAATCATAAAAGTCTAGGTGCAGCAGATTATAAGTTGAGTTTCCATGGTAAAAATAATCGAAGCGCTTATACGTTTTGTATGTGTCCTGGTGGTGATGTCATGTGTGCAACCTCCGAAGCTGGAGGACTTGTAACCAATGGTATGAGTGAAAATAAAAGGGATCATGTAAACTCAAATTCTGCATTATTAGTCAATATTATTCCAAGTGATTTTGAATCTACGCATCCTTTAGCAGGTATAGAATATCAACGACAGTTTGAAAAGAAAGCTTTTATGCTAGGTGGAGCTAATTATTATGCGCCTATTCAACTTGTTGGAGATTTTCTTAATGATGAATTAAGTACAATGCTAGGTACTGTAACTCCTTCATATTTACCCGGAACCAAATTTGTAAAAATGACGGATATACTCCCGAATTATGTAACTGAGACTATAAAGGATGCTTTATTAGATTTTGATAAAAAAATCAAAGGTTTTGCGATGAAAGATGCAATACTTACCGGTGTTGAAACGAGATCATCTTCACCAATCAGAATATTACGCGATCAAAATCACGAATCAAATATAAAAGGTTTATATCCTATGGGTGAAGGTGCTGGATATGCCGGTGGAATCATGTCATCAGCTGTAGATGGTATTAAAACTGCTGAACAAATTATTGCGAAATACGCAAATAGATGATAAATTAAGTGTAGAGATAAAATCAATGAGGTGGAAATATGGTAATTAGCAAGACAAGTAAATTTAAAGGAATCGATAAAAATCCATCTTTACTAGGATTTGGTTGTATGAGATTTCCAACAATAAGCAATGATAAACCTGATATCGATGAAGAACTTTCACAAAAGATGATTGATTATGCATATGAAAATGGTGTGAATTATTTTGATACAGCATATCCATACCATAATGGACTATCTGAATTGTTTATTGGCAAAGCTCTTAAAAAATATCCAAGAGAATCATTTCATTTGGCTTCCAAAATGCCAAGTTGGCTAATTAAATCAAAAGATGATGCTATTAGAATTTTTAATGAGCAATTACAAAAATGCCAAGTTCAATATTTTGATTACTATTTATGTCATGCTTTAGGAAAAGAACAATTTAAACCCTACTTATTACCAGGTGTTATGGATTTTCTATATCAAATGAAGAAAGAAGGAAAAATTCGTCATTTGGGATTTTCTTTTCATGATACTCCTGAAGTATTAGATGAAATCATTCATACTTTTGAATGGGATTTTGTCCAACTTCAAATTAATTATTTGGATTGGTCCTTTATCAATGCAAAAAAGATGTATGAAATCGTCGAGGATTATGGAGTTCCCTGTATTGTAATGGAACCCGTTAGAGGAGGAACATTAGCGAATTTATGTGATGAATCTCAACAAATATTTAAAGCATATAACAAAGAAGTGAGCATTGCATCATGGGCAATTCGTTATGTGGCTTCCAAACCTAATGTGATGTTAGTCTTAAGTGGCATGTCTAATATGGAACAAACGATCGATAATGTAAAGACGATGTCATCATTTAAACCAATTACAAAAGAAGAACAAAAAATAATAGATCAAGCTCTAGAAGTTTATATGAATAGTCAAACTATTCCATGTACATCGTGTGGATATTGCATGCCTTGTCCTCATGGTGTAGATATTCCGGGTACTTTTAGAGTTTATAATCAATATGCAATTTCAAAAAGTAAATGGCAGTTTAAAAAAGAGTATGAAGAAAATTTAAAGGATAAAAATGCTGATTTTTGTATCAGTTGTGGAGACTGTGTAGAGCTATGCCCACAAAAAATAGAGATTCCAAATCGAATGAGTGAAATCAGTCAGCTATTTGTTTCATTGAAAAAATAAATATGACTTCTTATAGTGCATATAAATATGCACTATTTTTTTCATACTTTTTGAGAATTGTTTCATCTAAATGCGAATTGTTGATTGAGTAGGATAG
>JAFGTI010000079.1 GCA_016934175.1 Acholeplasmataceae bacterium
CAATATCTCCATCCATAGAAAATACACCATCAGTAATGATTAAAACATTATGATATTGATCTCTTCTTTCCTTTAAAACAGTTTCTAAACTTTGCATATCACTATGTTTGAAAACAGCTCTACTTGCCTTAGATAAGCGAACACCATCAATGATCGACGCATGATTTAACTCATCCGAAACAATCAAATCGTGTTCATCTGTAATCGCTTGAATCACACCAGCATTGGTAGCAAAGCCTGATTGAAAAACAACAGCTGCATCTTCACGCTTAAAGCGAGCAATTAAACGATCTAATTCTTCATGAATTGTCATGTTACCGACAATTGTTCTAACCGCTCCAGCGCCTACTCCAAATTGATCAATCGCATCTTTTGCTGCCTTTTTAAGTCTAGGATGATTGGCAAATCCTAAGTAATTATTTGATGATAAATTAATTACTGGTTTCCCATTTAATTTTATAATTGCGTCACAAGGACTATCGTTAATGGGAAGTTTACGGAAAACGCCATCTGCTTTTAATTCATTAACTCTCAATAATAAATAAGACATAAATTCCTCCTTTTATTAGGGTATAAGAACAACTTTTCCACTATTACCTGACATCATGACTTCCATGCCTTTATCAATTTCAGATAAAGGAAAAGTATGTGTTACAATTTTATCTAAATCAAGTTTACCTGATTCTACTAAACCTACAACTTGATGCCATGTTTCAAATAAGATTCGACCGACAACTCCATAAATCGTAATCCCTTTAAAGACCACATCATTTGAAAGATCAATATCAATATCATCTGGGCTAATCCCTAGCATTGACATTTTTCCTCCAGCTTTGACATATTTAAAAGCCGCTTCGATGGCTTGTTTATTGCCAGAAAATTCTGCAACTACATCTACACCCATACCATCTGTTTCTTCAAGTACTCTTGCAATCACATCTTCTTTTAAGGGATTGATCACAACATTAGCACCTAATTCTTTAGCGAGTCTAATTCTATAATCATTGACTTCAATCGCGATAATTTTACTTGCTCCAACAACTTTTGCGATATTGACTCCCATCATGCCAATAGGTCCACATCCGACAACAGCAACGGTTTTGCCAGTAATCTTAAAATGTAACATCGTATGGACTGCATTTCCAAGCGGTTCTTGAATAGATAAGTATTTAGGATTAATTTTACTATTATTAATAATCAAATTTTCAGCTGGCATTTTTGCATATTCAGCAAAACAACCATCAGTATCTACACCAATAATTTTAGTATTTTTACATATATGGAATTCCCCCCTACGGCAAAATTCACATTCATGACAAACAATATGCGTTTCAGCTGAAACGATATCTCCGATATTGACTTTTTTGACATGCGACCCAATTTTTATGACTTCTCCACTAAACTCATGCCCTACAGTTAACGGAGGTTTAATACGTCCTTGACTCCACTTATCCCATTTGTAGATATGAACATCAGTTCCACAAATTGAAGTCGCTAATACTTTAACCAATACTTCATTAGGTCCTAAAACGTCAGGAATAGGTTTCTTGACGATTTTAACACCTGGTTCTCTTGCTGCCTTAATGACTGCCATCATTTCCATTTTGTTGCTCTCCTTTTATTTTATTTCATCGTTAATTTAATTATATTATATACCTAGATGCATCAATTTTGTCTAGTTCTATTCAATTTTAATATTTATCTTGTACGATCCTTAATAAAGATGCTGCATACCGATCCAATTTAATCAAATAATAACGTTCTCGCCACATAAAACCAAAATCTCTTCTTAATGTAACAGTAGCATTGGTAATTTCCTGAATTGGAATGATTAAATCTATCGATTTAGATAGATGGAATGCATAGTCTTTATAAACAATATTTGTATCTCCCACAGCTTCTAAGTGATCATCTACGAGGCTCATGTAATTTAGAAACCCTGAAGTCTCAATAATAGAAGCTCTTAATTGTTTAGCAAACTGCATCTGATATTGATTCCAACTGATTAAATTATCAAATTTAAAATTTTGTATAAATCCATATTGATCAATAGTTCCTTTTTTTCCACAGACATTGCATGTTAATTGATTTTTATTGGATTCAATTGAATTAATTGCTTCACAGAATGGACACAAATAAACCACATTTTCAATACCTTCAGCTAATGTTTTTCCTGGATGTGGAATCATAACATCTCGTTGATATTCATAATCATTGTGATATAGTGCTTTTTTAATAATCTCATTAATTTCTACAATTGATAAATCTTTAATTTTTTCTTTTGGAATTGTCAATTGATAATCCAGTGATATTTGTCTTTTTCTTCTTTTTCCGGTTGCCCATCTTGGTTTTGACAAATACCCACCTTTCACATTACATGTAATCAAGTCAATTTCTAATTTTTTAATTAATTTCATTGTTGATTCTTCGATGTAATTTGTTTCTCCATAAAAAGTAGTATCACCCTCTGGAAAAATCAGTATTGGATACCCTTTACGAACTGCACCGATTAATTCCCTAACTGTCGATGTGTCACTAGCCCCTTTAGATTTTGGGATGACATGTGCAATTTGGGTTACCAAAAATTTTGTAGGTTGTTTTTTAAATAAGGTTTGCGAAGCCACAATAAAAGGAACATTCCTAAATCTTAAGGGAACGTGAATAACGTCAAATAAAAAAGTATGATTGGCAAGCATAATAAAAGGTTCTTTTCTCTTAAAACTTACACCTTGACCTAGATTTACTTGCCTTTTAGCATCAATTCTCATCCATAACATCACCAAAGGACGAATAAGATTTAAAATAAAATCCTGTTGATGATCTAATCTTGTTTTTTTCATTTTAATTCATCCAATAAATAATGTTGAAGTAACAATAAAGTTTTTCCATCATTTATTTGATTAGTTTTCAATAACATCTTCACTTCATCAATTGTATAAAAAAAGGTTTCAATATTTTCATCTTCATCCATAGCTTTTGGATGATCTATTTTCACACAGTTTTTGGCAATAAATAGATCAATATATTCATTAGAATAGCCAACACAAGGATATATTCGATTAATAAATATCATTTCTGAAGTAATATGCCCTGTTTCTTCTTCCAATTCTCTTTTTGCACATAAAAGACTATCTTCATTAAGATCGTCCTTTTTTCCTGCAGGAACTTCTAAGTTTTCCATACCAATTGGATAACGATACTGCTTGACTAGTATAATTTTATGATCGGTAGTAATTGGCAGGATTGCAGCTGCACCTGGATGCTTCACATAAACACGTTCACTTATTTTTTTATTAGATAAGATGACTTGGTCTTCATAGAGCTCCATAAATGAACATTCATAGACTTTCTTACTACTTTTTGTTTTTTCTTTCATCATTCCCTCTTTGATCCATTCGATTAGAATTCTATATTTTTATATTTTTTACCTTCATCAACAATCATATTTCCCCCGTATATATCATAAGTGACTATAGCAGGAAAATCTACGACTTCGAGTTTATAAATAGCCTCTGCACCTAAATCACTATAGGCAACGACTTCACTTTTAATCACCTTACGTGAAAGTAATGCTCCTGCCCCTCCAACTGCTTGTAAATAACATGCTTTTTGGTCAATCATATCTTGAATAAAGGCTTCACTTCTGTCCCCTTTACCTATCATGACTTTTAATCCTTTTTTCATTAAAGGTAAGCTATAAGCATCCATACGATAACTAGAAGTTGGACCACATGAACCAATAGGTCTATTTTCTTTTGCAGGTGTTGGTCCAGTATAATAGATCGCTTGTCCATGAAAATCTATAGGTAACTCTTCTCCTCTATTAAACGCTTCAATCATACGTTTATGAGCAGCATCTCTACCCGTATATAACGTACCAGAAAGATATACAATTTCTCCAGCTCTCATTTGTTCAATATCCTGTTCTGTTATGGGTGTTTGAATTTTCATAATATCCTCCTAAATCGTCATTGACTTATGTCTAGAAGCGTGACACTGAAGATTGATAGCAACTGGGAGTGATGCAATATGGCATGGATATGCATTGATCTTGACTGCTAATGCAGTTGTTGAACCACCAAACCCCATTGGACCTACTCCTAAAAGATTGATTTCATCTAAAAGTTCTTTTTCTAAATTTGCTAAAACTGGATCTGGATTTATATCATTGAGATCCCTCATCAGTGCTTCTTTAGCAATGAGTGCTGATTGCTCTAAATTACCCCCTAAACCTATGCCTACAACTAATGGAGGACAAGGTTTACCACCAGCATAAAAAATGGTGTGAAGCACCAATTTCTTGATACCTTCAATACCATCAGATGGAATAAGCATTTTAACTAAACTCATATTCTCACTTCCTCCACCTTTTGGAGCAAGTGTTATTTTTATATGATCACCAGCAACAAGTTTAACATGAATAATGGCTGGTGTATTATCATTTGTATTACCTCGAGTAATTGGGTGTTTAGCCACAGATTTTCGGAGTTTTCCTTCATCATAGGCTAATCTAACACCTTCATTGACAGCATCATAAATATCTCCATTTAAGTGAATATCATAACCTATCTCAAGAAAAACAACCACCATGCCTGTATCTTGGCACATGGGTTCATGATTTTCTAAGGCGATTTCATCATTTTCAATAATTTGCTCTAAAACTTGTTTTCCAATTTGTGATTTTTCTCTTTTAATCGCTTCTCTGAGCTCATCAATAAATGACTTCCCAATGTTGCAATTCGCGTCCAAAGCTAATGCTTTGATGACGTTAGTTATCTCTTTTACATCCACATTTCTCATACTTTTCACCCAAGAACATTATAACATTAAAAATCTTAAACGCAAAACACGAATTTACTGTTGTTTTTTTTTCTTATTTGTATTAAAATACAAGTGTTGTAAGCGTTTTAGTTATTTAATAATACCAGTTTTAATGCGATTCGGCCGGAGGAAAAAATGAAATCAATAGTTGTAGGCGTTATCGGAGCTGATGTTCATGCTGTTGGAAATAGAATCATTGAGTATACACTCACACGCGAAGGTTACAATGTAGTCAACGTAGGTGTCTTATCTACTCAAGAAGATTTTATTAACGCAGCTATTGAAACATCGGCTCATTTAATTTTGGTCTCTTCACTTTATGGTCATGGGGAACTTGATTGTAGAGGGATGAGAGATAAGTGTAATGAATCAGGACTCGATAATATTTTACTGTATGTAGGGGGTAATATTGTCGTGGGAAAACAAGATTTTCCAGAAGTTGAAAAAAGGTTTAAAGAAATGGGATTTAATCGTGTTTACCCACCAGGTGTGACAATTGATGACGTTTTAGAAACCATAAAGCAAGATTTAGGAGAATCATAATGCATAAATACTTACTTGTAGATTTTGGATCAACATTTACTAAACTAACAGCTGTCGATATTGATCAAAAAGATATTATTGCAACTTCAAAAGCAATTACAACAGTTGAAACTAATATAATATTGGGTTATGAAACTGCTTTAGACAAACTCTACAAAAAAATGGGAAGTAAAATTGAATTTGATCAAATTGTTGCTTGTTCTTCTGCCGCAGGTGGATTAAAGATGGTAGCAATTGGTCTAGTTGAAGAATTAACGACTGAAGCTGCAACCAGAGTTTGTCTGGGTGCAGGTGCAAAAGTTGAACTTGTTCTATCACATAATATTAATAATGCTGAAGTTCAAAGCATACTCGATAAAAAAATTGATATCGTTTTACTAGCAGGCGGAGCTAATGGTGGTAATTCTGAATGTGTTATTCACAATGCCAAAAAATTAGCTGCTTCTACGATTACTGCGCCTATTGTTTTTGCTGGTAATAAAGATGCTGCAGATGAAATTACTGATATCTTATCAAAAGCTAAAAAAGATTTTTATATTTGTGAAAATGTAATGCCGAGATTAAATGTACTAAACATCGGTAGTGCCAAAGATAAAATCAAAGAAATCTTTGTCAAAAACATTATCGAAGCAAAAGGAATCAAAAAAGTTGAAATAGAAATTGATCGTGTTGTTCTACCAACACCAAATGCCGTTTTAATGGCTGCAGAACTTTTATCTAAAGGTTTTGATGATGAAGCTGGATTAGGGGATCTCATGATTGTAGATGTTGGAGGAGCGACTACTGATGTTTATTCTATGGCAGATGGTCTTCCTACACAAATGAATGCTTTACTCAGTGGTTTAGAAGAACCTTTTGCAAAGCGGACAGTTGAAGGCGATTTAGGAATGCGTTATTCTGCTTTAGGTGTGCTTAGCACGATGAGTCCCTCTGAAATCAGTCACTATGAAAAACAAGGTATCGATATTGTTAAGGAAACGACAAACCGTTTCGAAAATATTGACTTTATTTCAGAAACTGATCATGATTATATTGTTGATGACATCATTGCAGCCAAATGTATTGATATCGCAACATCTAGACATGTAGGAACTCTAAAAGGAGTCTATACACCTATGGGAATCATGTATTATCAAGTAGGTAAGGACTTAACGAAAGCAAATTACTTTATTGGTACCGGTGGTGTTGTAATCTCTAGTAAAGATCCTGAAGTAATGTTAAAAAGAGGAACTAAAATTCAAGATAAAGCGATGGAACTTAGACCAGTTGCACCTGAATTTTTATTGGATAAAGATTATATTTTATCTGCAATGGGTCTTTTAAGTATGGACTATCCAGAAATCGCATTAAAAATCATGAAAAAACATATTACAAAAATTTAGGAGAAAAATAATGCAAGTTGTTAACAAAAAATGGCCTTTAGAAAAATTTTTAGAAGTTAGAAAAGAGGTTTTAGCATCTTGGCCAACAGGCAATGATCCCTTACTAAACTTGGATGTTGCGGTTGAAAATTTAAAAAGCATTCCACCTCATAAAAACTTTGCTCTCAAACTTATGGAAGCAAAGAACCAAAAAAGAACTTATCTTCAACCTAGAGCTGGTGTAGCATTGCTCAATGAGCATATTGAACTTATGCAACATTTAGAAGCTGCTGGAGCAGATTTCCTTCCTGCAACCATCGATTCCTATACAAGACATAATCGCTATCAGGAGGCTGAAGAAGGTATTAAAGTGAGTATACGTGAAGGCCGTTCACTGCTCAATGGATTTCCTGCAGTCAATCACGGTGTTGCAGCTTGTAAACAAGTCTTAGATGCTGTAAATGTTCCACTTCAAGCAAGACATGGAACTCCTGATGGTAGATTATTAGCTGAAATCACACATGCTGCTGGATGGACATCAAATGAAGGTGGAGGAATATCTTATAATCTACCTTATGCAAAAAATATATCTTTAGCAGATTCTATTTATTACTGGCAGTATTGTGACCGCTTAGTGGGTTATTATGAAGATCATGGCATTCATATCAACAGAGAACCCTTTGGACCATTAACAGGAACACTTGTTCCCCCTTCGATTGCAATTGCTATCGGTATTATTGAGTCACTACTTGCTGCAGAGCAAGGAGTTAAAAATATTACTGTTGGGTATGGACAATGTGGAAATGTTATTCAAGATATTGCTGCGATTAGAGTTCTTAGAGAACTAACTGAAGACTATTTAAAAAAGTATGGTTACGAAGGCATGACCATAACAACTGTTTTTCATCAATGGATGGGAGGATTCCCTCAGGATGAAGCAAAAGCAACCGGTCTTATCTCTATGGCTTCTACTGTTGCTGCACTTGCAGGAGCTACTAAGATGATCACTAAAACACCTTATGAATCCATAGGTGTCCCAACCAAAGAAATTAATGCTTATGGCATTCGTGCATCAAAAATGGTTGTATCATTATTACAAGATCAAAAATACCCACAAACTACCAAATTAAAAAATGAAATGAAACAGATCAAAAAAGAAGTAACATCGTTATTGGATGAAGTCTATAAATTAGGTAATGATGATTTAGCGGTGGGCACCATCAAGGCATTTGAAATGGGTGTTATTGATGTACCGTTTGCACCCAGCAAACAAAATGCTAATAAAGTTCTTCCAGCTAGAGATAATGAAGGCTGTGTACGTATTTTAGAATTTGGAAATTTAGGATTGAATCAAGAAATTAGGGAATTCCATAAAGCAAAACTAAAAGAAAGGTCAAAAGCTGAAGGTAGACCAATCACTTTCCAAATGACAGTAGATGATATTTATGCTGTCAGTCAAGGAAAACTTATTGGCCGTCCAACACAAAAAAAATAAGACATGAAAATTACTGACGTACTTCTTACTAAATCATATACAGGCTTTTATTTTGATGATCAAAAAGCAATTAAACGAGGTGCTGATCATGATGGATTCTTATATGTAGGAGAATCCATGACACCTGGTTTCAAAGATATTAGAGTTCCTGGTGAAGCAATTTCAATTCAACTTGTTTTAGAAAACGGAGATATTGGTGTGGGTGATTGCGCTGCAGTTCAATATTCGGGAGCTGGTGGTAGAGATCCTCTGTTTTTAGCAGACGATTATATACCTTTTCTTGAGAAACATGTTAAACCAATGCTCATTGGTGAAGATGTGTCTCAATTTAAAACTTTATCAGAAAAATATGACCATCTATTAGTTAATAATCAAAGAATGCATACAGCCATTAGATATGGAATCTCACAAGCATTATTAAGTGCAACTGCTATTTCAACAAAAAGAACATTAGCTGAAGTGATTAGAGATGAATATAATCCTGATTATCAAGTATTAAGTCGTGTACCTATTTTTGCTCAAACTGGTGATGATAGATATACAAACGTTGATAAGATGATTTTAAAACAAGTCGATTCTCTACCTCATGCTCTAATCAATAATGTTAAAGAAAAACTGGGTTATCATGGAGAATTACTTATCGATTACATAAAATGGTTAAAAGAACGCATTCTAAAATATCGTCAAATTGAAAGTTATAATCCAATCATCCATATTGATGTATATGGAACAGTAGGTATTGCTTTTGATCATGATATTAATAAAATCGTTAACTATATAAAATCACTTGAACAAACAGCACTACCGTTTAAACTTCGTCTAGAAGGTCCAATTGATAGTGGTGATCGTGAAGGAACAATGATTGCATTAAGAGAAATTAGAAAACAACTTGATGAGCAAAAGATTAATGTAGAAATTGTTGCTGATGAGTGGTGTAATACACTTGATGATATTAAGTATTTCGCAGATCATAAAGCAGGACATATATTACAAATTAAAACTCCTGATTTGGGTGGTCTAAATAATATTGCTGAGGCTATCCTTTATTGTAAAGATCATCAAATTGGTGCTTACTGTGGTGGAACATGCAATGAAACCAATATTTCTGCAATCGCTACTACTCATGTAGCCATTGCATGCCAAGCTGATCTTTGTCTTGCTAAACCAGGTATGGATGTTGATGGTGGATTTATGATTGTTAAAAATGAAATGGAACGAGTGATCGCAAGATCAAAATCAAGGAAATAGGTGATTTTATGAAGGTTGCATCTGCAGGTACATTTGAATCAAATGACTGTTTAATTACTGTACATCACCACCAAGGGCTTCATATTGAAATACAAAGTATTGTTTTTGAGCAGTTTGGTGAACAAATAGAAAAAGTAATTAAAGCTACTCTAGCCTTTCATGGTATAGAAAATTTATATGTTTCGATCAACGATAAGGGAGCTTTAGATTATACAATTAAAGCTAGATTACTAACAGCAATTCAAAGGTTAGGTGAGATTAATGCGTAGAAGTTTATTATTTATACCTGCTAATTCTCCTGCAATGTTGCAGAATGCTGATGTTTTTTCTGCAGACGCTGTTATATTTGATTTAGAAGATGCAGTAGATTTAAATGAAAAAGATGCAGCTCTTTTGTTGCTGGATCAATTTTTAAATACCTTTGAGCTAAAAGGAATTGAAAAAATTGTTCGTATAAATCAAGTAGATTCTCCTTATTTCACTAGAGATTTAAAATATATCGTCAATGATAGAATAGATACCATTATGCTTCCAAAAGCAAATTTAGAGAATACGACTCAACTTGCAAAGACGCTTACTCAAATTGAAAAACAAACATGCATGAGTGTTCCAATCCGTATTATTCCAATCATTGAGACAGCACAATCTGTAATAGAAATGAATGAGATTGCAAAGATTGCAAGAGTGAATGGACTATTATTAGGTGGAGAAGACTTGGCAACCGATCTTGAGGTTGAAAGAACAGAAAACGGACAAGAGATTTTCCTTTCTCGCAGTTTATTAATCTTAGCCGCAAAAGCACAAAAAATAGATGCTATCGATACACCCTACACACATACTAAAAATGAAAAAGGATTAATCAAAGATGCACTTCAAGCTAAAAGTCTTGGAATGAATGCAAAAGCATGTATACATCCCAATCAAATAGATACCGTGAATCAATTGTTTTCACCTAGTCAAGAAGAAATTGAATATGCTCAAAAAATAATGAACGCATATAAAAAAGCAAAAGAAAATCATAAAGGTGCGTTTTCAATCGATGGTAAAATGATTGATAAACCAATTATTGAGCGCGCAGATAAAATATTGGAAAAAGCTAAAATCTGGAATTTATTGTAGGTGAATTATGAAAAATTTATTCAACCGGTTAATTCCTGATCACATGAAACCTTATTCAGGTCTTAATCAGATCTTTGAACAAAAGAATAGAATATTAATGACTGAGGTTACAACTGCTCATCTAGACAAACAAGTTGAATCTCTTTCTTTATTATTTGATTTAATACCAATTACTTCTGGAATGACTTTATCCTTTCATCATCATTTGCGAAATGGCGATGGTGTCATCAATATGGTATTAGAAGAAATTAAAAAACGTGATCTTAAGCAAATGATACTTGCTCCGAGTTCTATTTTTCCTATTCATGAGCCTATGGTTGAATTAATTAAAAACAAAAATATTACACAAGTTATCACAAATTATTTGAATGGTCCAGTTGCAGAAGCTATTTCTTTGGGTTACTTAGAGGAACTACTCATCATGGATACACACGGAGGTAGACCAAGAGCTATTGAATCAGGTGAACTAAAATTAGATGTTGCTTTTATTGGCGTTCCTTGCAGTGATATTTTAGGTAACGGAAATGGACTTTCAGGTTTAAGCGCGTGTGGTGCTTTAGGGTATGCACATGCAGATATGAAATATGCAAAAGTAAAAGTAGTTTTAACTGATTATCTCGTCAAAAAAGTTAGTCCTATAGAGATTGAAGGAAAATATATTGATTATGTAATTCAAGTAGATGCTATCGGTGAATCCTCTGGTATTGTGTCAGGGACTACAAGACCTACAAAGGATCCCGTGCAATTAAAAATTGCTAAAGATACCGTTAAACTCATTGATGAATTAGGATATATCAAGAATGGTATGAGTTTTCAAACAGGAGCTGGTGGCACAAGCTTAGCTGTTGCAGATATTTTGAAAAGTCAAATGCTAGAGAAAAATATTCAAGGTTCATTTGCATCTGGAGGAATCACAAAGTATTTAGTAGAAATGCATGAAATTGGCTTATTTAAGCGATTATATGATGTTCAATGTTTTGATCATGAAGCAATAGCTTCTTTGAAAAAAAATCCAGAACATCATTTCATCAGTGCTTCAAAATATGCGAATCCATTTGAAATCAATCCTATAGTAAACGACATAGATGTTGTCATTTTAGGTGCAACAGAAATAGATAAAAATTTTAATGTCAATGTAACTACTGATTCAAAAGGTTTAATAATAGGCGGTTCAGGCGGACATTCTGATACAGCCTTTGGATCTAAATTAACGATTATAACAACCAATTTAGTGAAATCAAGAACTGCCATTGTTAAAGATCATGTTACAACAATAACAACTCCAGGTGATACTGTTGACTGTCTTGTTACTGAGCGAGGAATTGTCATCAATCCATTGCGTACTGGTCTTATTGAAAAACTAAAAAATAGTAAATTGAATGTTGTTACGATGAATGATCTCATAAAAAAAGTACAATTACTGACTGGATACCCAAAAGATATCATTCATGAAGATAGAATAATTGGTGTCGTACGCTATAGAGATGGCTCAATTATTGATTCAATTTATCAACTAAGAGGCGAAAAAAAATGAGCTACCAATTTGTTGATTGTAAAACATCAAAGGAAATGAATGATGTAAAACTTCTACTAAAGCATGAAAGCTTACGCTACGAAGATAAAATAACATCAACAATCGGTTTTTATGATGAGCACAAATTGATTGCAACAGGCTCTATATATGAAAACACCATTAAAATGATTGCTGTTGATAAGGATTATCGTCATGATAACTTAACCGGTCAAATATTAATTAAGCTCATCGAACAACTGCAGGAAAAAGGTATATCTAAATATTTTATTTATACCACGCCTCAAAATAAAAAGTATTTTCAGGATTTTTCATTTTCTTTAGTTGCAGAAACACCTGATATCGTTTTATTAGAAAACAATGTGATGACTATTAATGATACTTTACTCAAAATAAAGATGTCATTACCAAAAATGACTGGAACAATTTCAGCTATCGTCATGAACTGCAATCCTGTGACTTTTGGCCATCTTTATTTAATTGAAAGTTGTGCAAAAGAAAATGATCACGTCATTATTTTTCTAGTCGAGGAAAATAAATCTGTTTTCTCATTTGATGTTCGATTAAAGCTTTTAAAAGCGTCAACAAATCACATAAAGAATGTTCATATTATTCCTTCGACCTCATATATTATTTCTTCTGCTACATTTCCAACTTACTTCTTAAAAGAGCTTAGTGAAGCATCACAAATTTATATGAACCTTGATATAACCATTTTTAAAAACTATTTTATGCCCATTTTTAACATTGCTAAACGCTATGTGGGTGATGAGCCCTTTGATATGACAACCAATGCTTATAATCAAACAATGGAAAATATCTTAAAATCAAAAGTAAAAATTATCCATCGCATTGAAGCAAACCAGGCACCAATTAGTGCCTCTATAGTTAGAAAACTCGCTAAAGAACGTCACTTTGATCAACTTAAATTTCTCGTACCAAAGCCTACTTATCTGTACTTAACTTCAGAAGAAGGACAGGCATTGTTTAATGACTGATTCATTATTAAATGCGAGAGAAAAACGTATTGATTTCATTAAGTCTCTTCTATCAGAGACTCATTTGACTATCCTTGTCAAAGCAAATATTCCAGGACAGAACAAGAATATCAATGAAGCGTATCTTTTGGTACGCTTATTTTGTTTTGAGGTAAATAAAATATATCCAAATAATTCATTTGAAGTTTACGAAAGCTTGGATGGTCCTTATGCAATCTTCAGTATTAACTCATTAGATCTCATTTCAACGAAGCTTGAATTGATTGGATTAGAAGAAAAGCATCCTCTTGGTAGATTTATAGATCTCGATTTATTTGGAACTTCAATGAACTCTATATCAAGAAAAGAACTCAATATAGAAGATAGAAAATGCTATCTTTGTAATCAGTACGCCAGATACTGCTCAAGGAATAAAACCCATTCTATCGAATCGTTATTGTCTTTCATAAAAACAAATGTATTCAAATACCTTTCAGTTTCGATTGAACAAAGTATTCAAAATTCTATACTTTTAGAACTCAATATGGAGCATAAATTTGGTTTAGTTACACCAACATCAAATGGATCTCATCCTGATATGGATTATCATCTCATGTTTAATGCACAAAAAGCTATTCTTCCTTATTTGACCAAACTCTTTGAATTAGGATATCAAGCCGAAGATTTAATTCAATTGTTACAGGAAGCAAGAATCATTGGTCTTAAAGCCGAAGAACGCATGTTAAAAGTTACTCGTGGTATTAATGCTTACAAAGGTTTAATTTTCGTATTAGGTTTATCGATATTATCAACTGGATATGTACTATCACATGATCAATCTTTTAATTCAATTTTTGATATGATTCAGAGTATAACAAAAGACATAGAGGATGAATTTAAAAATCCTCCTACGACCTCAGGTCTGAAAGCTTATACAATGTATGGTTATAAAGGTATACGAGGTGAAGTCAAAAAAGGAATTCCATCTGTCCAATCAGCACTCAAATTAATCAAAGATCACCAAGTTAAGGACTTACACTTATTATTAAAGCATCTCATCCTCGTATCAGAGGATACAGTGTTTATAAAAAGAGCTTTAACAAAGGAACGATACCTATTATTTAAGAACGAAATTAGGTATTTAGATGTCTCAAGTCTTGAACAACAAATCAGATTTACACAAAAAGCAATCAAAGAAAATTTGAGTTTTGGTGGATCAGCAGATTTGTTAGTAACGACTCTATACTTAAATTCTATTGCTTATCTATATAAATAAATAAGACATGTCGCCATGTCTTATTTTAATTATAGAGCTTCTGAAATTGTTTTACCTTGCATATGGAGTGTTAAATAATCAGGTCCACCTGCTTTAGAATCTGTTCCACTCATATTAAAGCCACCAAATGGTTGATAACCAACAATCGCACCTGTGCATTTACGGTTGAAATAAAGATTACCAACATGGAACTCTCTTCTTGCTTGTTCTAGATGCATTCTGTTATTTGAAATTACTGCGCCCGTCAGTCCATATTCTGTATTATTAGCAACTTTTATCGCTTCATCAAAGGATTTGACCTTTGAGACTGCTAGAATCGGACCAAATATTTCTTCTTGCATCAAAACAGAATGATGATCTAAATCAACGAATATTGTTGGTTCAATAAAATATCCTTTAGAATCATCAGCTTCACCACCAGCTACACATCTTCCTTCTTGATGACCAATATCGAAATAAGATGTTATTTTTTTAAATGCATTTTTATCATTAACAGGTCCCATAAAATTGTTATTATCTTCTGCATTTCCAATTTTAAGTTCCTTAGTAAGTTTAACCATTTTTTCAATAACTTGATCATAAACATTTTCATGAATGATTGCTCTTGAACATGCACTACACTTTTGTCCAGAAAAACCAAAAGCTGATTTGACAATAGATTCTGCAGCTAAATCTAGATCAGCATCATCGTCAACGACGATCGCATCTTTACCACCCATTTCTGCAATGACACGTTTTAACCAAATTTGGCCAGGTTGTACTTTTGCAGCTTTTTCATAAATACCCATTCCTACTTGTTTAGATCCAGTGAATGATATAAATCTAATTTTTGGATGTTCAACAATATAATCTCCAATCACTGCACCACTACCAGGTAAGAAATTAACAACACCACTTGGTAATCCAGCTTCTTCTAATACTTCAATAAATTTATAGGCAATAACTTGTGTCGTACTTGCAGGTTTTAATAATACTGTGTTTCCGGCAACTATTGCAGCAGTTGTCATACCTGATAAAATTGCTAAAGGGAAATTCCAAGGTGAAATGATTGCTCCTACACCCAAAGGAATATAAGTGTATTCATTCCTTTCTAAATTTCTTCTACTTAAAACAACATCATCAATTCTTGAAAGTGATAACATTTGTCTACCATAATATTCTAAGAAATCAATCGCTTCAGCAACATCTGCATCAGCTTCTGGCCATGGTTTACCAGCTTCTTTGGTCATTAAAGCACTAAATTCAAACTTTCTTCTTCTTAATATAGCTGCTGCTTTAAATAAAACATCAGATCTGACTTCAGGTTTAACATATTTCCAAGTTTCAAATGCATCAAGAGCAGATTGAATCGCTAAATCCGTTTCTATTCTAGACGCCTGAGAAATCGTTCCAATCACTTCTTTAAAGTTAGATGGATTGAGTGAAGTAACAGATTTTTCAGTAAAAACTCTTTTACCATTAATAATGAGATCATAGTGTTTTCCTAGATAACTATTAACAGTTGCTAATCCCTCCTCATATTTTTTGATATTCTCCTTGTTAGTAAAATCTGTAAGTGGTTCAGTTTGATAATTATAAATCGACATATTTTATTCCTTTCTATACCACTGATTTTTCAATCAGTTTGGTATCAATATTTTTGAAACGACCTAAATGTAACGAAGACATTTCAATATCTGTCTTCTCATTTAAAATCATTTGAGTCAATAAAAGACCAGTCATTGGAGCGAACATGAATCCGTGTCCAGAAAAACCACACGCCATATAGAAACCTTCTAGTTGATCTGTGTCACTGATAATAGGTTGACGATCAGGTGACATATTATATGACCCACCCCATTGTCTAACAACTCTTAAGTTTCCTACAATAGGCAAGATATCAACTACGGTTTTTGACATAGCATCTAGAAATTGCCATGAAGATTCTACATCATGATTTTGTTCTGCGTATGGATTACTTCTACCCATCAAAAATGCACCATGTGGCACTTGTTGACAATATATATTCTTAGCAAACGACATGACCATGGGTCCTTGCATCTTTTCTACAGGCTCTGTCGCAAGTATTTCATGATTCTCTGAATATACTGGAATATCAACTCCAGCAAGATTACCAATTTCTTTTGCATATCCTCCAGCAGTATTAACAACAATTTGCGTTTGGTATGTATCTTTTGAGGTGATGACTTCTACAATTTTATTATTTTTTGTATGAATCTTTAAAACCTCTTCATAAAATGAAAATTTTACTCCGAGTTTTTTAGCAGCCAAATAATAAGCTTCAGTCATTTTAAAAGGATTTAAATGACCATCCGTTTTGCAAAAAGTAGCACTCAAAAATGAATTTGGATTTAGATGCGGCACGATTTTCAGTGCTTCGTCTTTTGTTAATTGTTTCGAAGGTATACCTAATTTATTTTGTAAAACTACGTTCTTTTTAAATTGCTCATGTTCTTCATTGGTGATTGCCAGAATGAGGTAACCCTCTTGTTTAAACTCTAAATCACCTGGATAATCAAGTGTTTTTTTAGCATTTTCGAAGAACTCTATACTCTTTTTTGCAAGTCTACAATTAATTTCTGTCCCCCATTGCTGCCTAATTCCCGCTCCACATCGTCCTGTTGCTCCATTAGCAAAGTAACCTTTGTCAATGACATAAATGTTCTTAACCCCTTTTTTTGCGAGATTATAAGCAACAGCAACTCCACTAATTCCAGCACCTACAATCAAAATGTCAGCTTTCATCATCTTGATCCTCCGCAATCAGTTTGAGTTCAACACCCATGGTTAGCGGTCTAACTTTATGAATTGGAACGTTTTCAATAGGTACATTCAAAAATTTACTAATCTCTCTTTGAATCAAAGGTCCGCAAGTATTCGCTTGACAAGGCCCCATACCGACTCTTAATAATCGTTTTAAATCTTCAAAAGTTGTATAACCTTGTTTCAATAAATCTTCTACTTGTTGTAAGGTGACGTCTTCACAACGACAAATAATAATTTTATCTTTATTCATTTTTCCCTCTAATGGTTACAAAATCATGAATCCATTTTTTTGGTACTGAAACAGTAACAAGTGCGGTATGATCTTGTTTCTTACCTGCAAGTACTGCCTCTATTTTAGCATCGCATATGACATCACCATTTCGATTTATACCAAACCATTCTTCACCTTTTTTAGGTAAAGGTAATAATTCATAAGGAATTTTAAATACTGCGAGATTACCAATCAATTGTGCAACAATAATGGCTAATCCTGGACAACTTGTTACACAAATACCACAACCCGTACATTTATCTACAATCAATTTCGGTTGAGTATTCATATTTTCACCAATGACAATAGCATCAAATGGGCAACTGGTTTCACATGGATTACAAGGAATATCTTCATAACATTCCAGAATAGCTTTAGGTCGAATCAATGTCTTTTCATCAAAAAAGCGTGAAAGAACCTGTTCTTTTGTTGGTACACCACTCTTATTTAGCATGAGATGATCCTTCCTTTAACTTAGTTAATCCGATTTTGGTTTTCACTCCAAAAGGTCCATTTCTAAGCATATCTAATTGGTTTTTGTAATATGCAATGAGTTCATCTAGTCTTGGATGAGATTTATTAACGTGGCGACTAACAAATAATCCTGTAAGATATCCTTCCATCATCGCACTACTTGCTTCTTCAATACCAACAACATCACCACAAACAAAAATGGAGTCTGTTGTTGTTTGATGTGTCTCATCGATAATAGGAACATATCCACCAAGTTCTGGTACAAATTTGGTTTTAACACCAGCCATTGATAATAGTTGATGCATAGGCGTTAAACCTACTGAAATACATAAAGCATCAACATCAATCTTTTGAGTTGTATAAGATATTTCTTGCCAATTCTCATCAAGTGAGACAGTTTCTATCGCTTCAATTGCCTCATTTCCTAATGCTCTTTTAACTGTTGTCGAAGTTAAAATAGGTACGCCTAGTCGTGTTATTTTTGAAGCATGAACTTTATACCCACCTATGGTAGGTGCTGCTTCTAAAATTGCTTTAACTTTTACTCCAGCCTGCAATAATTGATAACTGACAATTAACCCTATATTTCCGCTACCAACCATGACAACTTCTTTTCCTGGTAAAACACCATAAAGATTCATTAAAGTTTGTACTGCCCCAGCTCCATAAATGCCAGGCAAATCATTATTTTCAAAAGACAAGAATTTCTCACTTGCTCCAGTTGCTACAATGATAGAATCTGCGTGATATCTGATGTATTTATGATTGTGTAAGATAGTTAAAACTTTATCTTTATATAATCCAACAACTGTTGCATTCGTCATAATCTCCAAATTTGAATAATTTTCTAAATCAGAAATCAATTTTTTTGCAATATCAAAACCTCTTGTTTTTGCGTATTGTTCCTTTGATCCAAAAAACTTATGTGTTTGTTTAACTAGCTGTCCACCAACATCAGGACTTCTTTCAATAATAGAAACAGATAATCCTGATTCTAATGCTGTTTTAGCAGCACATAAACCAGAAGGTCCACCACCAATAATGATAAGATCTCTTTTTATCATTTGATGACCCCCTTATTCAATTGTCTTTCCACTGACATGTTCTCTTCTAAAGGAGTTATACAAGTCCTTACGTTGGGAATACCATTAACAACCATATTACATGATGCACAATTTCCAATAGCACAATAAAAACCACGTGGACGCTTTTTTACAATACTATAGCGCAAGGTTTTTATTTCTAAAGCATGAAGCGCTGAAGCAATCGTATCACCCTCATAACCTGATACTTTTTGACCTTCAAACATAAAAAAAATCTTTTTCTTTTTAGGAAATTCTAAAATTGGATGTTGTTCAATTCGCATAGCCCTATCCTTTATGTTTAGCTTATATAGGTTTATTTTATCATATAAATATATGATATAAAAGCCCCTTATCAAAAACGCTTACATTTTGTATATTGTTTAAATCCATTACACAGATTGACGATACAATTAAATTAAAAAAAACACGATTATCGTGTCTTTTTTATCTTATTATAGGATTTCTTCAATATAGTGTTCGATTTGATTGGGTTCAAAACTTGGAGCAAATCTATGAACCACTTTTCCTTTTCTATCAATAAGAAATTTCGTAAAATTCCATTTGATACGATCTGAAGTTGCTAACTTGGATAAGAAACTGGGTTTTCTTCCACCCGTCATATCACGTTCAATCTGATTTCTTAAATAAATATATAATGGATGAGCATTTTTACCATTCACGTCAATTTTAGCAAATGTTTCAAAAGTGGTACCAAAATTTAATTCGCAAAAACTCTTTAATTCTGCATCAGATCCAGGAGCTTGACTTAAAAACTGATTGCAAGGTAAGTCAATAATCTCAAATCCTTTTTCCTTATATTTTTCATAGAGCGCTTCTAATCCATCATACTGTGGTGTAAATCCACATTTAGTAGCTGTGTTAACGATAAGTAATACTTTTCCTGCGTAGGTTGATAGTGGTACATCCTGTTGATTGACATTCTTAATACTAAAATCATAAATATTCATTGACTCACTCCTTTTATTAATCTTCTATATTCATTCTATATAAAAAATTCAATTAGTGCAACAAACATACATTAAAGTCTGATCAAAATAAGACGGTCTTCACTTTGAAGTTCTATTTCAGTTTGTTGATGCAAGTCACCTTCAAAGATATGAAGTACATGATGATGAAAATATCCTAATATCATGAATTTCTTGTCTAATGCGTTATAAATAGACGAAATAAATTGTTTTTTCGATGTAAATTTCAGCGGAAATGCCTCGTTTAAACACTTTTTAGCCTCTAATATAGATATAGATAATTTATCTACATCTTCTAAATTGGGTTCAATCGTCAATAAATCCTCATAAAAAGGTGCAGTATTCTTGTAGAGAGCTAATTTGCTAAGTAATAACGATATAATCTTATTTGAAATGATTGTATTTTTAATATTAAAATCCTTTACAATTGGATCATTTTTTGGATTTAATAGTTCGACAATAATATGCACTTTCTTATTTGTTAAATGACCTTCAAGATAGATGAGATTATCGATAACATTAGCGTCTAGTGCATCTTCATCTTGTAGTTCATCACTGAGCAACAAAATTGATGTTTCTTTATTGGTTTGATTTATTCTTTCTACAAATTCAGGAAGATGATCATCTTCAATCCATGAAGCTTGAAATTTGCTTTGATGTATATTTTCATATTGTTTGAGAGACTCAAGAATGAATTGTAGTTTGTTATTCTTACCTAGAATAAAAATCTCAATATCAGATGCTTCTTTCCATTTTTTTGACTTCAATTTGATATCTTTTTCTGTATTGATTGATTGTCTTTTTTTGATTTCATCATTAAGTGATAAAACATAAAGTAAATGCTCATGAGTTGATAATGGTATTGCATGAGAATAATTATCTAAACAATCATCAAATGAAATATTCTCTAATGCGTATATTTCAGATCCTTGAAACGAGAATAAAGCTAAGTAAACATCTTCAATTTGATTTTCAATAAGTGTCTGAGCAATAATCTGACCAAGATTCATATCGAAACAAATTGGCATAATCATATGTTCATGTAATGTACTTACAACCCTAGACAATGTTAAAATTTTTTCTTTACTATCTATATGTTTGATTTCAACAACAATAGGTGGATGATATTCAAATTCGATGGGACCTAAACCTAATATGATTTTAATGACAGCTAAATCACTTTTTGACATATTTTTATAGACTGTTTCATGTTTATCAGGATTCATAATCAAAATTGCTTTAGCCTTCTCAATGGAAATATCCGTTAATTCATTTTTCAATAAGGGATCTCCATGTTTGACCAAAACATTCATTTTTGCAATAGTTTGATTTGCTTTTGTTTTTTGAATCGCATTAATAATTTGCTTTTCAGCATAGGTCTTATCAATATCTGCAAGTATCATCACGGTGACTTCCTGGTCATCAATATATAGTAAATCAGAAACAAGTTCTGGAACTTTGTTATTCCAATTGAGAATAACAATGTGATGATCAAGGTGTACTTTTCCTGCACCACTATTTTTCTTTTGTATATACTCCTTAATTGCATTTGTTGTTAAGGCAATAATTGTCCCAGAAAACAAAATTAAGCCAGTAACTAAGACAATAACTGCTAAAACAAGTAAATCAGGGTTTGTGATACTTAAAATAGCGTTTGGAGCTAACATCCATTTTAAACTACCATTAGCAAATGCATCAAAAAAACTAGAGAACTCATCATCAATAAAAAGAGCAACAACTGAAGCTATCGTTAGAATGATAAGATTGATAAAAATCATCAGCATAATGATATAAATCAAAGGTCTTTTGTATGTTTTGATACTGATCAAGCTTTTTGCTCGAGCAATTCTTTCTCTAATTTTGTGCATATGTCACCTCTTATTTAGTTTTATTATACGATAAAATGTTTTATTTTAATCATCGTTTTTGCCCTTTTATTTTTTTTGTTCAAACAATAAAAGGTTTGACTCCATGATTTTATGGAATCAAACCTTAAATAAATGCTCTGTATTAAGTATCTCTATTTATTCTATAATTTTACTGATTGCTTTTTGTCCTTTTAGTGTTTTTATCCATGTTGCAATCAAATCAATACCTGTCATTACTCCAAGGAAAATACTAAATATTCTAATTCCTTTATCAAAGCCATCAATGACCTTACTTGTTGTTAATGATAAATACTCAGCAATTTTATCAAACATCAATATGTTAAAAAGATTGGGATAATTAATGAATACAAGCGTGATAACTAATGTTAAGATTTTACTAAAAGTATAAATACTTGATAGTTTAATGTCCCATATTGGATGATAAGCTTTATATGCACTCACAATAATTGAAATAGAGATTGAAACAATAAAAATCGGGATAAATGCTTCAATGATTTCTTTTGTAAATAAAGGAGCTACCATTGTTGTGTTTTCATAGATTCCAATATAATCAATATATCTAATGAGTAAGATAATAAAAATAGCTGAGAAAATCGATTCTATAACGAGTCCAACAATCGCACCAGTTCTATTAATTTTAGGACTATTGTTTTTAGGAATTTCTGGTAATTTTTTCAAGTTCCATTCTTCTCGCTTGGTTGACAAATTAGCTTTTTCTATTGCCCAAAAGATTACAGTAACCCATGCAAAAGCTGATAATAAGGCTGTAAACACATCTCCAATTAATCGACTTAAAATACTTCCGATGACTTCCCAAAGTGAAGATACATCAAGATTGATTAGTAAATCAATAGTGCCAAAAACGAGTGAAACAACAATGAATACAATCATGACTATTTTTAGGACACGAATATAATCATCAAAATATGCTGGTGATATTAAATAGCGTTCTTTTGTTTGATATCTTGTAGCAAGCAATCTGGGTTCACCTAATTCAAGTAATACTTTTTCAATGTTTTCATCACTTCTGTCTTCCCCAAGCATGTCATCAATATTCGCAACTAATTCTTTTCTTACTTCATCTCTTTCATTTTCTGGCAATCTTCTCATAACATCATAAACATATCTTTCAATTACATTTTTCATAAACTATTCTCCTTAAATAATTCGTCCATTTCATTTTTTAATTTCATCCATTCATCTTTTAAATCTGATAATATACTATCTCCTAATTGACTTAAGTGATAATATTTTCTGGGTCTAGACTCTGTTGTATCCCATTCACTAGAAAGTATACCCTGTGATTCTAACCTTCTTAAAAGTGGATAGAGAGTTCCTGCCTCGATCACAATATGATTCTCTTCTAGTTTTTGTAATAATGAATATCCATACTGATTTTCCTTTAATTGACTAAGCACTGCTATGATCTGTGTTCCTCTTCTTAGTTCTATGACTAAATTGGTTAACAAGGAATTATCACTCATATGAATCACCTCACACTTATTATACTGTATGTCATACACTATTGTCAAGTATACATTATTAATTTTTTTAGATAAAATAAAAAAGAGCATAGCTCTTTATATTTAAATTAAATTGAAATAATTATTATTCTGTGGTGAAATTATACTTTTGATTTATATTTTCTCCTATAAAATACTGATGAACTATTTCATTTAAAAGCTCTATTCCATTTATGATCAAACAATATCTTTGGTTTGATGATATATTAAAATAAATTAATTCATATACATCATCTTTTCCATTGTTAGACACTTCCAGCACCTGCTGATATTGATTTTCTAGACAGAAAAAATTTTCTAAAGTTTGTTTAGGTAATTGACTAATAAAGCGACAAAGTTCTTCAAAGGATACACTAACTTTTTTATCTGAATAAATATTTACATCAAGTTCTTTTGCCTCTCCATAAAATAATATCGTAGGCTCCTGATGGTTTTTTTGATAAAAGAATGCATTGCTTTGAATTGTTTTTTTATTACTTTTAGGCAAATAATTTTGATTTCTCGATTTCTTAAACAAAAAAACAAAGACAATGATCAGTGATATAATAACAAATCCAAAAGCACTATATATAATCCACATTTTAAAATTCTCCATTCATAAAATAAAAAATACAAATTTGTAACATAGCGGTTCTTTTTTGCAACTTATTGCCTTTTACATTGATTATCATAACACTTTTTGTTAATTTTAAATCATCAAGGAGGAAATCAATATGAAAAAGTTATTATTAGGTATTACAATCTTATTTATGGGTTTAGCGTTAACAGGGTGCTTCGCATCAGATGAGTTATCTGCGTTTGAAAAAACCACTGGAAATATAATCACAACTGTCAACCGCTTTGAGACAATCGAAAACGATGAACTTAATGTACAATTGCTTAATCAATTAGAATCTAGCAAGGTTAAGACACTCAATCTTACGCTTGATACTTCAGATGAAATGACTGATCACGAAAAAATAGAACATATCATTCAGTTATACCAATCGGTATCAAGTGCACATCAACAAAACACAACGCTACGTTTAGAGATTAAGGATTTATGGACAACAACACAGGAACAAGTTTCTCAGTTTAGAGCGGCAGAATTAACATTAAGTGACGCTGATAAAACGACAATTACTGATTATAAGGTGATTTTAGCTGTCAAAGGTCTTGAAGTTAAAGATACAATTGGTGACGTTCAAACGCTCATCCAAGAGGTCAAAGATAATTTTAATCTCGAACACCTAGACTTAATCACCGCAAATTTGGAACAAGTTTTAGATATTTTGACTTTAAGATATGAATTTATGGTTTATCTTCAAACGGTAATAACTGATGTCAATCAATCAATCTTGTCTTACATTACCTAAAAAAAGAGCCTTCGCTAAAATGAAGGCTCTTTTTTTGTTATTCTTCTTCTTGATGAACAACCAATTGTGGAAAAGGAATTTCGATGTTATTTTTATCAAATAGTAATTTGAATTCTCTATTCATAGAACGTGCTACTTTATATTTATCTAGCTCATGACATCTTGCTAAAATTCTCAAAACAACTGATGAATCAGCAAGTGATTCTACACCTGTATAAAATGGACCTTTTTTAATTAAATCAATTCTCTCACCAATCTCTTTTAAGTTGTCAATAATTAATTTTTCAACTTTTTCTAAGTCTTCACTATAACTGATTGATATCAAACATATCGACTGTGAAAGTTCACTTGAAGTATTGATTGCTCCACGTATATCAGAATTATTAATAATCAATGTATCTCCATTTTTATCTTGGATCTTTGTAATTCTTAGACCAATTTCAATGACTGTTCCTCTCATACCGCTAATTTGAATGACATCACCAACAGAAAATTGTTTTTCAAATATAATGAAAAGACCACAAAAGATATCTTCAATAAGACTTTGTGCACCAAAACTTATTGCTAAACCTAAAATACCAGCACCAGCTAATAGCGTAGGTGTTTGAACTCCCCATGCACTAAGGATTAGAAAGACTGCAACTAAAACAATAATATATTTGATAACGCTACTCATCAATTTTCCTATGGTCTCACTACGTTGTCCTTGTCTAGTTAGCAAAGGAACCAATACCTGAAGTAACCTATTAATAATCCAAACAAAGATGATGATTGTAACACTTTCTAAGACAATCACATAGTTGTTACTGAAAAAATCAATCAGATTAAAAAATTTACCAACGCTACTATTGATAATCTGAGCGAATGTTGTTCCTTGGAATAGCAAACTTGAAAACATACCTAGAAACAGAAAGATGAATATAATAACAGCAACAACAATAATCTGAACCTTTTCTTTCTTCGACTTCTCTTTAAATTTCATATTTTTCTCCTTATTCTATTATCATAATTCCAGAAATGATCTGATAATACATCATGGTCGTTTCATTTCTTAAACCGATATTAATTTTAACTGGTATGATGCTTGGTTTATCAATAGTAAATGAAACTGTTTTAGACTCTCCTAGCGATGTGAATCCAAATGATTCACCTGACAAAAACCAATCATAATCATCTTGTATTTCATAAATTTCATAATATGCAAGTTGATAATTGTGGAACGGATCTGTTAGTGTAATGTTTACTTCAAAATATGTATCATATTGTTCAATGTCAATCGTATAAGAAAATGAATTCAAGGTCCTAACTTCAATTGGTCCACTACTTATTGTTTCTTTAGCTAGTGTATGTGGATTTGTGAAAGATGCACTTACTTCTAGCACATATAATGTGTTGTTTTTTAATTTATCAAAGGTAATTGCAGTATCCATAAGCATCGTTTCATCTTGAATATCATGACTATCAAAAGTTTTTGTTGATACAACTAATCCATCTTTCTTCAATTTAAATTCGTATTCAA